>JBBIJG010000056.1:1952-2182 GCA_037446095.1 Caldilineae bacterium | reverse complement strand
CCCATCTGGAACAAGCCGAGGTCGAAGAGGGTATACGGCGTCTGGGGAAGCTCATCGTCAAATACATGGATCGGGCCGACGGGCTTGGAAATGCTCCGCACTTCATAGGGCCTTGAGCGGCCGCTCGGCTCATTGGGCTCAGGGAATGAGTCCTTATCTCTGATGCCGAAGCATGGCTGCGTCTGAACAGCAACGGCGCTGTTCTCATCCCTTCGCTTACATTTGGGATG
>JBBIJG010000056.1:0-1894 GCA_037446095.1 Caldilineae bacterium | reverse complement strand
CGTCTGCTTGCTGGCTGGACTCCCTGACTGGCGAATCGCTGCGAAAGCCCTCTCCTCAGTTTGAAAAAATAGCGGTTATATGCTATAATGACATTACTTTTCCCGTGGGCCGCTAGCTCAACATGGCAGAGCAGGTGACTCTTAATCACTTGGTTCGAGGTTCGAGTCCTCGGCGGCTCACCACGTCTGTCCTGGAGGAAGCTAAACTTTAGCTCTGCTTTCTGTTCGCCGTTGTAGGTGAAGGGTCGCCCGCACTGCTCACAGTCAAAGCGTCGGCTGGTAAAATGCACAAAGGTCCGCCTGTCCATGAGGTCCAGGTCACGCACACAACGCTCCTTGTATTCATGCCTCTCGGTCGAGGGGGATTCGCACCGTGGACAGAGGGCCACCTCGTAGCGGTGCCCAGCGAACCTCGCCCTGCTCCTCCAAGGTATAGCCGAGCACACGGAACTCGGGCAAATCCAAGAACTGACTGAGAGTTACTTCTGTGACGGTCTGGATGGCTTGGCCAGCCAGACGTTTGACCGCGCGGGCGGCGTCTCGGACCGACCTGACAGGCGCAGGCAACAGTGGTACACTTGGCATAGTTGGGCCTCTTGAACGGCTATTCGAGGTCGCAGCGGTGAAGTATGCCCGGGTCCGCACCTTTGCCGTCGGCACAGTGCGTGTCTTGACCTACTTTGCTGACGCCGAAGCGGCTCCCATGCCGCGGATGATCCAGCGCGCCTCCTGGCCGGCGATCAAGCGTTTCCTGGAAGGACAAGCTTTGGCCGCAGGCCGCAAGCGCCTGGAAGACCTCTGGTCGGAGTAGGCGCCGTCCCCGCCGCAATGGATACCTCCTGGGACCAGGGAGCCGAGCGGCCGGGCAGGTCCAGGCAGAACGGGATACCGTCCCTGCGGGCCGTCTCTCGGCAGCCCAGGCCGGCAGTTGGCCTATGGCTTGCGACGCTCCAAGTAGCCGTCCAGCGCGTTGAGGTAGCCGAAGATCAGGACCTGCTCATCGGTCGTCAGAGTGGAGCGGCTCTGGCTCACCTGAAAGCCAGAGCTCCACGGCCGCACGGGTCTCCGGGCTGAAGGCGGCGAACTCCTCGTCGGTCATCAGGCCGTGTTGGCGCCAGATGACCAGGTGATAGAGGGCGCGCGAGCGGCTCCAATTGTTGAACCCCTCTGTGATCAATTGATCCTGCTTGCGGATGTAACGGCATAGCGCCAGATAGGTGCGATGGTGCTCGCCTTCGGCCGCGCCGCTGATGATCGCCTCCGCCCCGTCCAGGATGCGCTGGCACAGCCGTTCCAAGGCTATCGGCTTAAGGCGGGAAAGGCGTTTCCATTCCTGTTCTGAAAAACGCATATCGGCCTCGTTTTTTTTGTGCGATGGGACAACTGCAAGCGTTTGTTCTGCGTTCAGTCATTACCCCCTGCCGCCTCCGCCAGCCTCACCAGCACCTGCAACCCCTCCTGCGTCTCCACTGCTGCCAGCGTGAGCGTCAGCGCCTGCCGGTGAGGGCCTGGGAGTTGCGTTTGTTCGATAAATGAAGGCTACATAGCGGCTTTCAGGATTGCGATGCATTCTTCAATACCCTCCGGCGGCTGGGGAGCGGTGCGTAGCAGTTCGTAATTGTCCAGTTCGATGCGATCTCCTGGCCCGCGTTGCGCAAGGGCTTCTTTCAGGGTTTGCAACGCCGGCTCTTTCCGTCCCAGACAGAGAAGCGCAATGGCTTTGTTTTCCAATAGGCCGGCGGGGGTTTGATATCCATCCTGCCAGGCGCGCTCCCACTGGGCCAGCGCTTCACGGAAATGCTGTTCGCTTTCCGGCAACCCCTGGTGACGGGCCAGCACACCCAGCTGGATCAGGGGGGCAAAAGTATTCGCTGGATGCAGGCGGATGCGCTCG
>JBBIJG010000055.1:0-9737 GCA_037446095.1 Caldilineae bacterium | reverse complement strand
CCTGTCACCCCAAAGGCGCTCAAGAAGCTGGCCGGCCTGGAGTTGATTCCGTCTCTCCGCTTTCTTCCCGTTGCTGTGCCAGTCGGCGCTTTCCTCCCACATAGAGTAAAACAAAAGCCAGCGGCGTTCCCAACAGGCCGCAAATCCCACAACAAATCCAGACATAGGCCAGAGTGATGATCACCGTATTCAGGAACACCCCCCAGTTGAAGATCAACCGGGATGACTCTTCAGATGGGGCCTCGTCCTTCCCTGCTGGCTCTTGTAACGTTTCCGAGGGCTCCTCAGATGCTTCCATCGGGGGGGCAGAAGGGCCACTTTCTGAAGGCGTCTCAGGTGTCTCGACCGGGGCAGCGACGGTAGCCTCTGGGGGCAACGTCGTCGCGATCGGCTCAAGCGGAGGAAGGGGCATCGCCGTGGATGTGGGAGTGACCGTTGGTTCAGGCGGGGCTGTAGGAGACAACGAGTAGCAGTAGGTTCTTCCCGGAGGGGGGAAGGGAGAGGCGACTGGAATAGAGACGAAGCGCTCGCAGCGCTCTCTCCACTGCCCAAGAGTAGCGCCAGGAAGACGGAAACCAGCATTAAAAAAACCAGCGGCGACAACAACTCGGCTTTATTCCACCATGCAGTCAGGATGTGACGAAGTCTAGCCATATCTTATGCTCTTCCTATTCCTCACCCTCTGCACGGCGTTTCTGGAAGAACACCAGCCCCACGAAGAAAGTGCCGACCACCACCAACCCGATCACGATCCACAGGACTGGGGTGGAAGTAGACGGCGTTGGAGTGGCTGGGGCAGCCGTAGGACTCGCAGCCGGTTTTGCTGCTGGTTCGGATGGCGCGACCACAGGCGAGATGGGTGAGATAGGTGAGAGAGGCGATTGAAAGGCACGCCAAGTCGCGGCCGAGCCCGGGTTATTGTTATTTAACAGGAGCGAAGTCAGCAGGGCCGTCAGAAGCAACAGCCATAGATGGCCTTTTTGGGTGCTGGTCAAGTAGGATTTCTCCATGATGTCCATGCCCTCCCATTGAGATAGACCAATTATACCAGAAGTAGCCTACTTTTGGCAACCTTTGGGCTTGCGCACATGCTAACACTTGACTTTTGAGCGAGGCTGTGTTATATGATAGCTGGGCAGCAGTGTTGTTGGAAAGGCTCTTCGGCGTGGACTTGATTATGGGTAGAACGATTCTGTTGATGGGCCGCCCTCAAGTGGGGAAAACGACCATTATCAAAGAGGTGGTGAAACGCCTGCCCGGTCGTGTCGGCGGTTTCTACACCGAGGAGATCAGAGAGCATGGCCAACGCCAGGGCTTCAGAATCGTGACCCTGGACGGGCAAGAAGGTATTCTGGCTCATGTGGATGTCAGGAGCCGCTACCGGGTCAGCAAGTATGGCGTTAATTTGGTCAGCCTGGAGAAGATAGGAGTGGCTGCTGTCCAGCGCGCCATCGCAGCCAGCGATTACGTAGTTATTGATGAGATTGGCAAGATGGAACTTTTCTCCCCGGCTTTCAAGGAGGCGGTGCTGGCTGCCATCGAGAGCGACAGGTTAGTCCTGGGTACCATCCTGCTGCGATCGCACCCCTGGGCCGATGCGATCAAAGCTCATCCTCGGGTGACTCTCATCAAGATCACTGAGGTCAACCGTGATGGGGCTGTGCAGCTCATTCTGGATGCCTTGCAAAGGACCTGACAATGGGCAGAATCCCGCTTGACGTATTTAACTAATTATGGTATTATTAGCACTAGAAGGGAGAGGGTGGGTAAGCGGGGAAGATGAGCGAGGCTTCTCATCGGAGGTGGTTCATCGTTGGGTAGGGACCCTGGTTCTGGTTCGGTGCCTTTGAGGAGGCAGGCTATGAAAAGAAGTATATGGACCGCTAGCGTATTGACCCTGATGATTATCGTGGCGATTGTTGTTGTTGGAGGCTGCACACGCCCCAAGCCGGCGAGCAAGGCATCTCCAACCCAGGCAGTGGCCAGTCCCACCCTCCAGGCGCCATCCGGAGCCACGGTGGTAGCTGTGCAGGCTACACCTACCCTTGTTCCTTCTGGGGAGATGCCCCCTGATCTCACTCTGACACTAGCTGCCTCTCCCACCGTAGCGGTTACTCCCACAGCCACGCCCACTTCTCCGCCTGGGGTGCCCACTTACACCCCTACCCCCACCCCAACCCCGACAACCCCGCCGGGAACCCCTGGTGCTCCCCTCGTGCACGTTGTCCAGCGGGGTGAGAATCTCTTTCGCATCGCTCTGAAATATAACACCACGGTCGAGGCCATCGCTGCTGCCAATGGCATTCGTAACCCGCAACTCATTTACGTTGGTCAGAAGCTGACCATCCCGCGGGGAGGCACCACGCCTCAGCCGGGGGGGAGAACCCACGTAGTGCAGCCTGGCGAGAACCTCTTCCGCATCGCCCTTCGTTATGGCACGACCCCGCAGGCCATCGCTGCAGCCAACAACCTGCCCAATATCCACCTCATTTATGCCGGGCAGGTGCTGCGTATTCCTTGAGAGACAGGGGATAGACGTGTATGTATATCTTAAGGAGCTAGAGGTTGAGGGCGACAGGGGGAAGGCCAAGATTCAGGCCCTTTTCGACACGGGAGCGGCCCAGTCTCTGGTCAGGCGAGACAAGGTGGAGAGTATCGCCACATTGATCACCTTGCCGTATCCGTTGACGTTCACCTTGGGAGATGGCGAAGGAGTACTTACCGTTCAGGATGCGGTACTGCTCTTCGTGACCATAAATGGCATCACCATCAACGACCAGGTGCTCGCCGTGGACAAACTCTCCGAGGATATGATCATCGGCGCCCGCACGATGCAGGGGTGGCGCATCAAGTTGGACCTGGAGAAAGAAGAGGTCATCCTTGACCCCAGTGTGGCACGTCTGCGATTGTGACAACGGATGGTTATGGCCTTCACGGTGAAGCAATTCCGGGAATTCATCCAATTGCTGGAGACCCAGCCCGAACTGCGCTCGGAGTTGCGGCGGTTGCTGGTTCCCGAAGCGCTGATTGATCTGCCGCGCTCCTTGCAGGCCCTGGCCGATGCGCAGCGCCGCCTGGACGAGACGCTGGCGCAAGTGACCGAGCGGATGGAGCGGGGCTTTGCCGAGGCTGCTGCCGAACGGCGGCAGGGTTTTGCCGAGGCTGCCGCTGACCGTCAGCGCATCTGGGAGGCCATGCGGCAGGGTTTTGCCGAGGCTGCCGCTGACCGTCAGCGCATCTGGGAGGCCATGCGGCAGGGTTTTGCCGAGGCTGCCGCTGACCGCCGTCAGATGCGGCACGATATTGCGAGGTTAAAGGGGCTGACTAAAGAGGCGTACTATAGGGATCGAGCCGTAGCGATTTTTGGCCACCTCATGGCAGGGGGCCAGGACGCTACCGAACAAATCGCACGACACCTGCAGCCGTTTTACAAAGAAAAGCGCATCACGGCTGAAGAGTACCGGAGTGTGCTGGACGCCGACCTGCTGTTTAAGGGCCGGCTCGTGGATACGGACCAGGAGGTACTCCTGGTGCTGGAAGCCTCCTGGACGGTGCACGACGAAGATGTGGAACGGGCCGCGCAACGGGCGCAAATCCTGCGGCGCGTGGAACTCCCTACCTTGCCCGTCGTGGCCGGCGAGGAATGGCCCGCTGAGGCCAGGAGTCTGGCCCGCCAGAGGCATGTGGTTATCCTCCAGGATGGGCGGATGGACGACGAAAGCTGGCAAACCGCGCTGGCCGATCTGGGGTAAGCGGGAGAGGCCCGGGGCCGGCCCCCCATCAACTTTCAATAGATCCGCAGGAAGGAGGTGAGGTAACGCAATCAGGACGGATGTTTAATATGCTCGTGTTGGGTCTAAGGTCCCGCGCGAGCGAGAGTGCCACAAATTTAAAAAGGAGGAAAGAAACAAATGTCTGGCAAAAAGAGTTTAGCGTTGCTGCTCACCCTCTCTGTGATCCTGGTCACGGTAGCGGTCCAGTGTGGGCCCACGCCAGCGCCCGTTGAAGTGACCAAGGTCGTCGAGGTGACCAAGGAGGTCGTGAAAGAGGTCACCAAGGAAGTCATCGTGACACCCACACCGGTGCCCATTGAGGAGAAAGTTACCTTGGACATGATCTGGGGCACGGAACCCCCTACCTTCGACCCGTCCCTGGCTACTGACACCACCTCAGTGTGGGGGGATGAGCTGCTCTTCTTAGGGCTGACTGGCTTCGATGTGGATGGCGTGACCACCATCCCTGAGCTGGCCACCAAGTGGGAGGTCTCGGCAGACGGCACCGTCTACACTTTCCACATGCGTAATGATGTCAAGTGGGTGCGTTACAACCCTGCCACTGACCAGGTAGAGGAAGAGAAGGATGAGGATGGGAACGTGCGGATGGTCACCGCCCACGATGTGGTCTACGGCGTGAAGCGCACCTTGAACCCTAATACCGCCTCCGACTACGCCTACGTCCTCTACATCATCAAGGGGGCTGAGGCCTTCAATACGGCCGATCCGAAGGCTCTGAGTGAGGAAGAGTTCAAGGCTCTGGAGGATGCGGTGGGCGTCAAAGCCGTGGATGACTACACCGTAGAGTACACCCTCGAGCATGCAGCCGGCTACTTCCCGGCCATCGCTGGCATGTGGGTGGCCCGCCCTATGCCCCAGTGGAATATCGAGGCTTACGGTGACCGCTGGACTGAGGCTGGCCTCATGGTCAGCAATGGCCCTTATGCCCTGAAGGAATGGGCTCATGGCGCCCATCTCACCTTTGTCAAGAACCCCTTCTGGCCTGACTGGGACAAGCCGGGGATGGGCAACATTGAGGTCATCCAGGGGCCTGTCATTATGGAGGCCTCAACAGGGATGGCCATGTACGAAGCCGGGGAGATTGACTACCTTGGTGATCCCGGTTGGGGGCCGCCGCTGCCGGACATTGACCGCATCAAGGCCGACCCGGTGCTGAGCAAGGAATTCAAGATTCACCCCTTCCTGTGCACCTACTACTATGGCTTTGTGCACACCAAGCCCCCGATGGACAACGTGCTGGTGCGTAAGGCCTTCGCTGCAGCTATTGACCGCAAGAGCCTCATCGAGAATGTGACCAAAGGCGAACAGAAGCCGGCTCACACCTTTGTCTGCCCTGGCATCTTCGGCAACGCGGCGGATGACACGACCATCGCACCCTACCTGCTGGACTACGAGGAGGGCCTGAAGAAGGCCAAGGAGTGGATCGCCGAGGCCGGCTATCCTGAAGGCGAGGGTCTGGACTTGATCCTAATGCACAACGTGAGCGAGGCCCATGCCCGGATCGCCCAGGCCATCCAGGCTATGTGGAAGGAGGCTTTCCCCAAGGCCAAGATCACCATCGAAACCCAGGAGTGGAAGGTCTATCTGAAGACCCTGCTGCCGGAGTCGCCAGACGAGGAGAAACCTCACATCTACCGCATCGGCTGGTGTGCCGACTACCCGGACGCCAACAACTGGCTGAACGAGGTCTTCAACCCCAAGAGCTCCCAGAACTATGCCAAGTACAACAACCCCAAGTTCACCGAGCTCATCGAGAAAGCCGAGGTAGAGCAGGACCCAGAGGTGCGGAAGAGGCTCTACAACGAGGCGGAGCGGGTCTTTATTGACGAAGACATGGCCATTGCGCCCATTTACTACTACACCCGCCTGACCTTGGATAAGCCCTACATAACGAACCGTCCTCTCCAGCCAGGAGGAGGCGGCGATCCGGTCTGGCTGTGGACGCTGGACTGGGAAGCCAAGAAGGCAGCCAAGGCCAAGTAAGAGCCTATGTGGGCAGCTACGCGGAATTGCGTAGCTGCCCATTTCTGCCATGCCAGGTACCTGTTCGGCCTCCCGCAGGCTTGGAGGCCTGGCCAACCTGTGGGAGGCCTGACCGACTAAGGAGAGTAAGATGGGTAGATATATTGTCAGGCGTATTCTGGTCTCTATCCCTGTTTTGCTGGCCCTGACCTTTACGGTTTTTGCCTTAATGCGGTCCATTCCGGGCGGGCCTTTCGACTTCGCGGGCGACAAGAGCCTGCCAGCGTCGGTGGTACAAAACCTGGCGAGAAAGTATCATCTCGACGAGCCCTTGTGGAAACAATTTGTCCGCTATCTGGTGGGCGACTTTGTTGACACCCTGGACATCCGGGATTTCGGCAAGGGGGGCCTGCTGCGCGGGGATCTGGGGATGGCCATGCGGCAACGGGGGCGCACCGTCAATGAGATTGTGGCCGATTCCTTCCCTATCTCAGCCCAACTGGGGATTCTGGCTGTCGCCCTGTCCGTCCTGTTGGGCATCCCCTTGGGGACCATCGCTGCCCTCAAACAGAATACTTGGATTGACTATACCGCCACTTTTGCGGCTGTCTTGGGCGTTTCCATCCCTGCTTTGGTGATGGGCCCCTTTTTGCAGTGGTTATTTGCCCTGAAACTGGAGTGGTTGCCCGTGGCGACTTGGGGAGCCAAACCTCCTTTCCTCCTGGGCTTCATCCCCAAACCCGATCTGGCCTTTATCTCTCACGCCATCCTGCCTACTCTGGCTCTGGGCACGGCCTTCTCAGCTCAGATTGCCCGTTTGACCCGGGCCAGCCTGCTCCAGGTGATCCGGGAGGATTACATCCGTACAGCGAGAGCCAAGGGCCTGCGGGAACGGGCGGTGATCATCCGTCATGCCCTGAAAAACAGCCTCATCCCCGTGGTGACCATCCTGGGTCCCCTCTTTGCCGCCGTGGTCACCGGCACTTTCGTCGTGGAACACATCTTTGGCATTCCGGGCATGGGCAAGCACTTTGTCCAGAGTATCGGCAACCGTGACTATTCCCTGATTCAGGGGGTGACTCTTATTTACGCTGTGTTGCTGGTGATCATGAACCTGATCGTGGATATCACCTACGCCTGGTTGGATCCTCGCATCACCTACAAATAGAGAAGGGGAATCAAGTATGGCTGTTGCAGAAGTTACCCGGGAGCTTGTCGTCCCGGTAAGGAGAGAACGAGGGCTCTGGGCTGATGCTTTCTACCGGCTGCTGGGCAACCGTCTGGCTGTGGCTGCTGGCATCTATATTATCCTTCTTGTTCTGACCGCTGTTCTGGCCGATGTCATAGCCCCCTACGATTTCGGGGTCACGCATTTGAAAGATAACTACGCTCCAATGGGCACCAAATATTGGTTGGGTGCCGACGACCTGGGGCGGGACATCTTCAGCCGTGTTGTCTACGGGGCCCGTGTCTCCATCGCCGTGGCCATCGTGGCGGCCACCGTCAGCCTGATTATCGGCATCACCTACGGCCTCATCTCTGGCTATCTGGGCGGCCGGGCGGACGAGTTCATGATGCGCGTCGTGGACTTTATCTATGGCCTTCCTCTCATTATTGTTGTCATCCTGCTGCAGGTCTATTTCAAAGCTCTTGCCCGGCGCGGTGAGGCCGCAGGATTAGTCGGGGTAGCCATCCGGGTAGATGTCGCCTTTGGCGGCCTCTTCTTTGTCTTCGTCGCTATGGGCGCTCTGAACTGGATCGGGATGGCCCGTATCGCCCGAGGGCAGGTCCTCTCCCTGAAGGAGAAAGAATTCATCGAGGCGGCTCGCATGGTGGGTGCCAGCTTCCCCCGCATCGTCTTCCGTCACCTTCTGCCTAACATCTTAGGAGCCTGCATCGTTCAGGAGACCCTGCAGATACCTGGCTACATCATGCTGGAGGCTTTCCTCAGCTTCATTGGATTGGGGGTCAATCCTCCGACTCCCAGTTGGGGCATCATGATCCAGGAAGGCTATCAGGCTTTGCGATCCTATCCTCACGTGCTCTTCCCCCCAGCCATCGCTCTGAGCCTCACCGTCCTGGCCTTCAATTTTCTGGGAGATGGGCTGCGGGATGCCTTTGATCCTCGGCTGCGAGGAGCTCGATAGTCACCTCCTTTGAAATGCAGGGCAAATTTCAAATTTGCTCTAAGGTCACCTTATTCTCATCCGAACGCTGGTGAACGCTCGCGTTTATGGGGAATTCCCCAGGAGCCAGAGGATGAAATGGAAAGAGCCCTCAGGCTCAGCCGAGTGAGGGCTCCTTCTATTTGCTCTCTTTGAACTACGTAATGTCGCCAGACAATCTATTCACGGTGAGGAGGAACTGCTGGCACAGCGAAAGCCCAGGTCGTCTCTGGTTACCCAGGGGATGAATGCCCAGCGCTCACTGCAGCGGCTCAATTGCTGACCGAGAGCCCACGACCCACCTCGCACGACTCGATACGTCCCCTGAGTGGGCCCCTGGGGATTGCGGTCGGAGGTAACCTGATAGGAGTCCCTCTGATACCAGTCGGCCACCCATTCCCAGGCGTTCCCCGCCATGTCCATACAGCCGTAGGGACTGGCTCCATTGGGATAGCTGCCCACGGCCGTCGTGTGGCCAGGTCCTGCCTCCTTGGAATTAACTTTGTCCTCGTCCCAATCTTTGCCCCAGGGCCATGTCCTGCCATCGGTCCCCCGCGCGGCCTTCTCCCACTCGGCTTCGGTGGGCAGCCGCTTGCCCGCCCACTCACAGTAAGCCACAGCGTCGTTCCAACTGACGTAGACCACCGGATGGTTGTCCTTGCCCTCGGCAGCATTTCGCCAGTTCTTGGAACGCCCTTCCTTCTCAGCGTCCGTCTGATAGCCTGTGGCCTCCACGAACCTGGTGAAATCGGCGTTGGTTACCTCGAATCGGTCAATCCAGAACTCGTCCAGATAGACAGAGTGCATGGGCATTTCGTCGCTGTCGGCACTGACATCGCTATCTCTAGAGCCCATGTAGAAATCGCCAGCGGGGACGTGAACCATCACCGAGCTGTCTTTGGCCCACACGATGGTTGCCTCAGCGATAGGCTCTTGCGTGGGCAGTATGGCCGGTATGGGCCTGGCAGACGTCATTTTGGCCCGATAGACGATGGCACCGACGCCCAGCAGCCCGGCTACCAAGAGAAGGCCGCCAATGGCTGCCACCCATCCGGAGACGCCCCGACGTGCGCTTGGCAGCGGCGTTGGCCTCGCTGTGGGAACAGGCGTCTTGCGTTCCTTCTCCGCGGCTACGGCCCTTCTGATCGCCTCCTCCCTGGCTTTGATGTCCACCACCCGCTGGGGAAAACCTGTAGGCGTGATGGGGTGGGGTGTCGGCTCCTCGCTGAGGGGAATGGTCGCTTTGGCCTCTTCCTTCGCCGCGGCTGTTTCCAGGAGGGACTCGCCGGCAGCCTCAACCGCCGCGGTCAGCGCACGGGCCATTTCTCCTGCGCTGGCGAACCTCCTGGCCGGCTTCTTGGCCAGGGCGCAGTGAATCACTTCGGCCACCGCTTCGGGAATTTGGGGGACCAGCTCCGTCAAGAGGGGGGGCGGATCGTAGACATGGGCATGCAGCACATGGGGGGTGACACCGCTGAAGGGCACCCGGCCGGAGACCATCTCGTAGCATATAACGCCCAGGGAGTAAATGTCCGAGGTTGGCTTGATGGTCAACCCACTGACCTGCTCAGGCGACATGTATTCAGGCGTGCCAATGCTCATCCAGGGGGCGGTGATCTTTGTCCCTTCGGCCGGCTTGACGGTGCCGAAGTCGGTCAGGGTCACGTGCCCCTGGTCGTCCACGATGATATTGCTGGGCTTAATGTCGCGGTGTACAAACCCCCGGGCGTGGGCGTAGTCCAGTGCTGAGGCCAGTTGCCGGGTGATCTCAACCACTCGCCTCAAGGGCAATGTCCCCTCTACTTGCAGGATTTGA
>JBBIJG010000054.1:0-10045 GCA_037446095.1 Caldilineae bacterium | reverse complement strand
CCCACCCCACCCTTGCCTCCGAAGAAAACGTATTTCATATCCGGATGCTCGGCCAAAAACTGGCGTGCGCTTATTTTGATCATCGCCTACCTCCGAACATGGCCTCAGCCATCTTCTCGATCATCTCCAGACCGGTTATATCCCGTTCGAACTCGGGGATACGGGCCAACACCCGGTCACCAAACAACTCGTCTATCTTCTTAAGGTAACCCTCCTGCATCTCCAGGCGATGCCGCAGGTATTCAGGGATGTTCTGGGTCGCCAGCTCGGGAGGGATCACCCGGTTGACCACGTAGCCCGAGAGAGGCACCTGGAACTTGGCAAAGAGTGTGGCTGCCTTTTGGGTGTCCAGGATAGCCATTTCTTCAGGGATGATGACAAAGAAGAAGGCCGTCTTCTGCTTATCGGTCAGAATGCTTGACGAAGTGTTAATACGATATTTGATGTCTTGCAACTCCCTGAGGATCAGGTCTTCTTCGAGTTCCTTCTTGCGTTGGATCACAGACGCCACCTGCCGGTACTCTTCCATCTCCTGGCGCAGCTTGGTGATCTTGCTGATCCACTCATCGTAGACACTGGCCATGCTCAGGTAGTAGAGAGCGTGGCCTAAGGGCACCAGGTCGTAGATGTAGTAGTCGTACTCGGCTCCGACCACGATGTCCACCACTTTGTCGAAGATGGCGCTCTCCTCCATGGCCGGTTCGGCTGCTGCAGCCTGGATGTAGTTTTCGATCTCCTGGGGAATCTCATCCAGACCGTACATGTCGAAAATTTTCTGTCGGATCTCCTGTTGATACTCCCTGATCCGCTGGTCGGCGTCAATCTCCTGGGCGTAAAGGTTAGGTATGATCTCCACCGCTCCTTTGCCGAAAATGTCCCGTTGGAAAATGTCGCTCAGAGAGGCTTGAGGGTCCACGGAGAACACCAACACCTTATAGCCCTGCTTGGCCAGCCAGTAAGCTGTGGCAGCCGAAAAAGTGGTCTTGCCCAATCCTCCCTTACCGCCGAACATGATATAGGAATATTTGCGAACGAAGTCAGCTAGACTATTTGTCATTGTGGTCTCCTTTTGAACGGCCCAAGCGGGCATTTGCGTTTTCCCATGCTTTCAGCATATCCCGACGCCGTTTCGAATGTTTCAAGACGCAATCAGAGAGAACAAATAACGCCAAATTCTTGGAGAGTCGCCCAACAAGTCCTGAGGATGGCGTTGCCGTTCGTATAGGTCTCGCAGCTCTTCCCCGGTAAAGAGTGTCCTGGTAATCGTGCGCGTCCAGCAAACGGACAGTCATATCAGCTATGCCAGTGCGTCTGTCAAATCCCGCTCACGTAGCATGCGCCGCTTCCAGGTCGCAATCTGGGGCACCACATAGGGCAGGAGCCGCAGAGAGTAATAGGGGGGCAGGATGGGCACACCTAACAGGTCGCCCATGGTGATGAGAATGAACAAATGCTCCATACTGCCCCGCGTCTTGAGGGCAAAGCGGGTCATGTCGTGGCCGGCCATGCCGTACAGGAAATCACGTAATCCCAGGCCAAACCTCTTCAGGCCGCTTATTTCTTGCTCTTCTGACATTTGACTACCTCCTGATATTATCAGATATTTCGGAAATATGTCACGAATTACACGGATTGACATGAATTTTGGCTCTTGGACCGTTCAACTGAGTTCTTGATCGAGCAAATCGGTAAAGTCCTTCTCCCTCAACATGCTGTATCGCCATATCTCCAAAGTAGGGACGATGTAGGGCAGAAGCCGCAGGGAATAGTAAGGGGGCAAAATGGGCACACCTAACAGGTCACCGAAAACGATTACAATGAACAGGTGCTCCAAACTGGCGCGGGCCTTGTGAAGCTCGCGTACCATGTCGTAAATAGTCATTCCATAGATGACCTGGCCCAAAGCACGCGCCAGTTTACCCAGGCGATCCAGCTTCGGCACTCTTGTTGCAGCTATCCTCACAGCGCACCCTCGCTGCCCTACTTTGAAATACAGCTTAGCCGCAATACCGTTCAATCAAGGATCTGGAGCCGAGGCTTCAGCCGGATTTTCCCGCCTAAAGGCTCCACTCCAACCGCTTATCTGAACCTCATTGAGCTTAGCTGCGCTTCTCCAACGCCCGAATCTGGGTCTTGAGCCAGCGAGCGTGTTCCATCTCATCGTGGAGGTGCTCTTCCAACAGAGCGACCGTCTCGTCATCGTCCACGATTTCGGCGATCTGGGCGCTGTAATCTTTGATGGCCTGCTGCTCTTCCCCCAGTTCCAGTTTGAGCATCTCGGCTGTACCAGCCTGAGCGCTGGCTGCACCCGCCGCCCGGCCCAAGACCGTGGCCGCCCCGCCAGGCTGAACCGGCTTGCCTCCCAGTTCCTGGATCCGCTTCGTTAATTCCTGGGCATGACCCTCTTCAACGCCAAGAATGGCACGTATCCCCTGGACAATGGCATCCTCAGCTATGGCCTTGGCGTGAGCACTGTACATCTCCACAGCGCTCCACTCGGCCCTAAGATCATGGTTCAAAGCTTCGATAATCTGCTCTTTGCTCAGAGCCTTCATGGAACTGCCTCCTTTGCTTCATCACAACCGTCCAAGAAACCCCTCTCCACCGCGCCTATTATAACCAGATTTGCAAGAAGACGCAACAATGGGTTCAGCCCTGGTCAAAGAGAAGATCCTCAGGCCGGACGCACCTCTTCCGCTTGAACAAGGAGCTTCTCCCGGCGGGGAGCCAGAACGTACTGACTATAGATGGTGGTCAGAATCTGGTCCACTGTTACCAAATCCCTGATGGGTGAAACAAGTATTCGATGTGCTCTATGGCCCATTCATCGCTATGCTCGATTCGCTCCAGCTCGTTCTCACGATAATGATACACCTTTCGGCCCGCCTGGTCAAGTACGGAGTACTCGAATGATACACTATTTGCTTCATCCGGTCAAGCAGACAAACCAGAAGATCTCTGACCCTCATTCCTTCGGCTTCGCTCAGGACAAACCCTGGCCCTTCCCCCTACGAAGGGGAAGGGAGTTGGCTCTCCCCACTGATATGCGCTTGCAAGACACGATCCAGGGCGGCTTTGTCCCAGCCCACGTACTCCTTGCGGCCGGCAACGATAAAGGTCGGATAGCGCCGCACCCAGTGACACACTGACTTGAGGAAGCCCTCAAAGGACTGGGGGTCAATGAGCCGGATGCGGATGGTGTCCCCGTAGTGGTGGGCTAACTCGATGAGCCAGGCCGACAGTCGCTCAAAGTCTTCCTTCAAGTCTTGGGGGTATTCATCCAGCTCCTCTCGATGCACCTGCTGCCCCATTTCCGTCTGGCCGAAGATAACTTCGCAATGGGTGCAGTGGCGCAGGTCGGTCAGCACTGGCGCAATGACTTCTATCGAAATAGGGTTCACCGCTCACCTCCTACCCAGAAGAATTGGCCTACAAAAGCAACGGGAGAGCATTTGAGGCTCTCCCGTTATCTGGGTCAGGCTTTCCGGCTAGGCTTGGGCAGGTTTCGCCGCCCTGGCCCGCTGGATGGACCCGATGCCGTCCACCACCAGGATCACCGCCAGCACCACCAGGAGCAAGGCCAGCACCCCGATGGTCACCTGAGCGACGACGCCCTGCCAGGCCGTTTGCTTAGGCAGGTTGCGGAAGAAAGCAGCATAGGCCGACCAGAGCAGCGCCCCAATGGTAGTGACAAACATGAAGATGAAAGGCCAGAAGGTCCACTGGTAGTTCTTAGCCTTAGACATCAGCCAGAGGGTGATGAGCAAGAGGGCCAGGGAAGCCATCAACTGGTTGGCCGCGCCGAAGATGCCCCAAATCTGAAGGAACGGTACAATCCAGATCAGGAAGAGAGTGAGGACCAGGGCGATGAGGCTGCCGACATGGACGTTGCGCAGGATGGGGAAGCGGTCGCCCAACGCCTCAGCGCTGGCCACGCGCATGAAGCGCACCACCAGGTGCATAATGGTCAGCGCCATCAGGGTGAGGAAGACGGCCCCGTAAGCCGTGCCGAAGCCCTGGCCGAGCGCCCGGTCCAGCCCCCAATTGTTCAAGAAAGCGGAGAGACCCTTGGAGAAGACGGCGGCAGGCGCTCCTGGACCGCCGGCATCCTGATACCCCTTGAAGCTGCCAAAGGCGACGGTGGCGGCCAGGAAGGCGATGGTGGCGAAGATCATTTCCAGGAACATCGCCCCGCCACCCACCGGCAGGGCATCGGTCTCCTTCTCCAACTGGCGGGCGGTGCCAGAAGATCCGACCAGGCTATGCCAGCCGGAAATGGCGCCGCAGGCGATGGTCACAAAGAGCATTGGCCACAACGGCCCCGCTGCAGCCATAAAGGACGTGAACACCGGAAAGTCCCCCATTCCAGGGCGTCCGATCAGGAGTCCGATGATGCCGCCCAGGACGCCGAAGAGAACGATCCAGAAGGCAACGTAGTTGATGGGCTGAGCCCAGCGCCAGATGGGCAGAACAGCTCCCAGATAGCAGAAGATGGCCACCAGCAGGCTGCCGATGAATCCCGCCTGGGTTACCTGAAGGAAGAACTTGGGAGAGACCGGTTTGCCCTCCACTATCTGGATGCCATAGATGAGGTTAAAGAAATTCTTCACTGCCGGCAGGGTCCCCAGCCAGATGCCGACCAGGGCCACGATGACGGTGACTACGGTGGTGAGGATGATGTCCTGCTTCCACTTATAGGTCATCTGCCCCGCCAGGAGGCCCGCCAGGATGACGATGATCACCCCCAAGGGCACAGCTGCATTGGTGAGCAGGTTGAAGCCCACCTGGATGCCGAAGGCGCCCATGATCATCAGGAGGTAGACGTAGATGAAGGCCAGGAGGATGTTGCGGGCCCGAGGGGAAATGAGGCGGTAACTGAGGGCGCCGAAGGTCTGCCCTTCCTCCCGGACACCCATGATAATGCTGCTGTAATCCTGGACCCAGCCGATGAAGAAAGTGCCCAAGAGAATCCATAGCAGCGCCGGGAGCCATCCCCATTGGACGGCGATGATGGGGCCCAGGATAGGGCCGAGGGCGGCGATGGACTTGAACTGATAACCGAAGAGCACATTACGGCTGGCGGGCGTAAAGTCCACCCCATCCATGTACATCTTGGCCGGCGTGGCTTTGGAGGGATCGGGCTGGATAATCCGCCGGTCAATACTCCGGGCATACCAGCCATATCCAATGACGATAGCCAGAACCGCCAGGATCAAAACAATGATCGAATTCATCTTGACCTCCTCTTTGTGTGAAAGTGGGTGTTTAACCTCCCAGGGTTGAACGATGACTTACTTTACAAGCTGCTTGAAAAGATTACCCGTCGCCCTTGATCACCCCCTTTCTTCTCCTTGACTTGCCCTTCTGAAAGCAAAAACCCGCTATCGCCCCTGCTGCTCAGGTTCAATGCAGGTCAAAACTTAGGAAAGCAGCAGCCTGTACGTCAACTAGCCACCTGTACACAATTTAGAGGCAAGGGATGACTTTGGCTCTTTAATTATACTACTAAAAGAGATGAAAGTCAACCCCTTTTTTGGATTTTTGGGCCTAGTTACGCCCCGCTTCAATTAATACAACACCGTAGAACCCCTGAAGTTACGGATGAGCCCTTCAAGGTCAGCAAGTTTCCCACGGGTTGCCAGAGCAGTGCTGCCCCTGGAAGCCTCAGCCATAAATCGGCTCAACCTGCGAGAGGTCGAATAGCCATGTTCCAGTTGCATTTAACACCCCTCTGAGCTATAATAGACCCTGTGCAAGGCTGACAAGGGACGAAAGCGAGACCACATAGTGAGACCGGCGGCAGAGCATGACCTGGTGCTTTTGATAGCCAGGGACAGAAAGCGTTTCATCGTCCGTCTGACCAGCGGAGGAGAACTCCATACTCACCATGGATGTGTGAAGCATGACGACCTCATCGGCCAGCCCCTGGGCCGAGAGATCACTTCTCACCTGGGCTACCCTTTCCTGGTCCTGGAACCCTCCATTCATGACTTGATCAAAGAGATCAAGCGTACCACCCAGATCGTCTATCCCAAGGACATCGGCTATATATTGCTCAAGTTGAACGTGAGACCCGGCAGCCGGGTGGTGGAGGGAGGGACAGGCAGCGGCGGCCTGACCCTGGCCCTGGCCCAGAGTGTCATGCCCACCGGACACATCTATTCCTACGAGGTACGGCCTGATGTGCTGGCACTGGCCCGCAAAAACCTGGAGGGCCTGGGGCTGGAGTCTTACGTGGACCTGAAGCAGCGGGACATCGCAGAAGGCTTCGATGAGACCGATGCCGACGCCCTCTTCCTGGACGTGCGCACCCCCTGGCAATATCTGGCTCAATCTCGCCAGGCCCTCAAAGGCGGTGGGTTTTTCGGTTCCATCGTGCCCACCACCAACCAGGTCGTCCAGCTCATCGAGGCTCTGCCCCAACACGGTTTCGCCGCTATTGAGGCCGAAGAATTGCTACTCCGGCCCTACAAAACCGTGCCCGGGCGGCTGCGCCCCATGGACCGCATGGTAGCCCACACCGGCTACCTCGTCTTTGCCCGTAAGATAGATGCCCCCAACGCCAGCCAATGGTTCGTAACGCGACGGGGCCGCTCCAAGGCCCCACGTGGGGAAGTTTAACTCAAGCCGCCCCGCCACCCGGAGCCAGACAAGATTTGAAATGGCATTTAACTTTACAATAATCAAAGAGGATGAACACAGCCAGGCTCGCGCAGGGCTGCTCCAAACCCCCCATGGTGAGATCCCTACGCCGGCTTTCGCCCCGGTGGGGACCCAGGCGACGGTCAAATCTATCTCTCCGCGAGAGCTAGGCGAGTTAGAAGCCTCCGTCATCATGGTAAACGCCTATCATCTCTACCTGCGCCCTGGCCCAGATACCATCGCCAGAGCCGGTGGCCTGCACCGTTTCATGGCCTGGGATGGACCCATCATGACCGACAGCGGCGGCTTCCAAGTCTTCAGCCTGGAGCATCTGCGCTACGTCGGCGACGAGGGGGTGACTTTCCGCTCCCACATTGACGGCTCCGAGCATACCTTTACCCCTGAGAAGGTCATCGAAATTCAGGAAAGGCTGGGAGCCGATATGATCATGTGTTTCGACGAGTGCCCCGCCCCCTGGGATTACGAATACAATGTCCAGGCCCTGAAGCGCACCCACCAATGGGCCGAACGCTGCCGGCAAGCCCAAAGGCGAGATGACCAGGCCCTCTTCGGCATCGTACAGGGGGGCGTTTTCGCCGACCTGCGTCAGGAGAGCGCTCGCTTTCTGGCTTCTCTGGATTTTCCCGGCTACGCTATCGGAGGTCTGTCGGTGGGGGAACCCAAAGAAGCGATGCATAAGGTGCTGGAGGTGACTATTCCCTTGTTGCCTGGAAACAAGCCCCGCCACCTGCTGGGTGTGGGCTCGCCCGAAGACCTGTTCGAATGTGTGGCCAGAGGTATTGATATGTTTGACTGCGTCCTGCCCACCCGCATCGCCCGCAATGGAGCCTTTCTCACCCGCCGGGGACGCCTCAATATCCGAAACGCCCGCTTCGCCGATGACCTGGCCCCTATCGAAGAAGGTTGCCAGTGTTATACGTGCCGTACTTTTTCCCGAGCCTATCTGCGCCACCTGACCCAGGCCGAAGAGATTCTGGGGGTGCATCTGGCCACCATCCACAACCTGTATTTTCTTCTGAACCTGACACGCCAGATCCGTCAGTCTATCCTTGATGGCACTTTCACCGCCTTCAAAGAGCAGTTCCTGGCAGGCTATCAGATCATCCCCCACGAGATACGCCAATGGAACAAGGCCCTCAGATTGAAGAGGCTCCGGGAACAGGCATGAGCCATGTCCGCAATCGCATTGGCGCTGTCATCTCCCGCATCCGGCAATTTCTGGCCGCCGTCAGAGCCAGGGTCCATGAAGAGGAGATGGCTATTCTGGAGCAGCACCTCGACCCGCCTCAACGGGAGCTGTTTCGGGCCATGTCACCCATTGACCAGCGCCACGGCCTCGATGTCTTTAACACCCTCTTGCAGCAGGGCCATGCGGAACCTGACCTGCTTCGTGCCGCCCTGTTGCACGATGTGGGGAAGAAGGGGATACGTCTCTGGCAGCGGGTAGCCGGCGTGCTGCTGGAAGCTTTCCGGCCCACGTTATTGGAGCGGCTGGCTGTCAATCGCCCGCAGAGCTGGCTCTACGGCTTCTATATCTACCGGCATCATGCCGAGCTCGGCGCAGAACGGGCCGCCCGCAGCGGCTGCTCGCCCTCCACTGTAGAACTCATCAGGGGACATCACTCCCCTTCAGGAGACGAGCAGGCCACAGCTTTGCGGGAGGCGGACAGGTTCAGTTGAAACAAGCCCCCGCCGGCAGGCGAACGTAGGGCAAATTTTCAAATTTGCCCCGCATTTTCAGAGGAGAACATCTGAGGTATGGACATCGTTCAAGCCTTCATTCTGGGTCTCGTGCAGGGAGCGAGCGAGTTCGCGCCTGTCTCCAGTTCAGGCCACCTGGTTTTGGTGCCCTGGCTCCTGGGGTGGCCCGCGCCAGCTCTGGTTTTTGACACCATAGTACATTGGGGCACTCTGGCTGCCGTCCTGGCCTACTTCTGGCGCGACTTCATCGGCCTGGCCAGGGCGTGGGGCCAGAGCCTGGCCAGCCGAAACCTCAGCACGCCGGAAGCTCGCATCGCCTGGCTGATTATCGTCGGCACCGTACCCGCCGCATTGATGGGATACGTGGGGGAGGACTTTTTCGAACGCCTGTTTGCCGCTCCTGCCTGGGTGGCGGGCCTGCTTCTGGTCACCGGCCTGGCCCTGGCCCTCAGCGAGAGGCTAAGCCAGCGCCGGAAGGAAGCCCACCAATTGAGCTTTCTAGAGGCTATCATCATTGGTTTCACCCAGGGTTGTGCCATCGCCCCAGGTATCTCGCGCTCGGGAGCCACCATGGCCGCCGGGCTTTTCTGTGGGCTCAAGCGGGAGGCCGCGGCCCGTTTCTCCTTCCTCCTGGCCACCCCCATCATCTTCGGAGCCGGGTTGCTGCAACTGCTGGACCTCCTTAAGACAGAGAACGCAACGATCCATATCCCTTCTCTGATGCTCGGCTTCCTGACCGCAGCCCTCAGTGGCTACCTGTGCATCCGCTTCTTACTTTCGTACCTGCAACAGGGCAAACTGTACGTCTTTGCCATCTACTGCTGGCTGTTCGGAAGCGCTTGCCTGTTGATCGCCGTCTGGCTAAAATAGCTTGGAATTGTCTTCGAAGAATAGCGAGCCGGACTCCCACGCCCGGTTTCCGGCGGCATGGGAGCCACCTCTGCTGATTTTTGAGTAGAAGCTTGCCTTACCATAACCTGCTCCGTTCTCTCGCCCTGTCCATCCTGCTATGGCCATTGACCGCCTGCGGCGTGCCTCTGGAACCCCGGGCGCCGGTCTATCTCAGGATCGCCGGTTCTACCTCCCTGCAACCTCTGGTAAAAGACCTGGCTCAGGCCTACACCAGGCATCATCGGTACGTGACTGTTGAGGTCCAGGGCGGAGGATCACGCCTGGGCATTGTCATGGCCAGAGAGAACCAGATTGACCTGGGAACTTCCTCCCGGAAGCCCCAGCCAGAAGAGGAATGGGACGCAGAGACAGGGGCCAGGCGGCTGTGGTGGACCGCCATCGCCCAAGATGGCATCGCTCTGGTGGTTCATCCTCAGAACGCCGTAGGGGGGCTGACGCTTCCCCAGGCCAGGGACATCTTTGCCGGTCGGATTCTGGATTGGGAGGAAATAGGGGGGATACCCGGGGAAATTGTAGTGGTCAGCCGGGAAGAGGGCTCGGGGACACGGGAGGTCTTCGAGGAGATGGTCATGGAAGGAAAGCGCGTCACCTTGACAGCCATCGTGATGCCTTCCAGCAAGGCGGTAGTCGAATACATAGCCCGGCACCCAACAGCCATTGGCTACGTTTCGATGGGTTACCTCTCACCCCAGGTGAAAGCTTTGCAGATCGAAGGAGTGAGCCCCACGCCCAAGGATGTCCAATCCGGTGCGTATCCCCTGCTCCGGCC
>JBBIJG010000053.1:4969-10063 GCA_037446095.1 Caldilineae bacterium | reverse complement strand
GAATAAGGCCACCATGTTTCTACTTCACCCATGAGTCCCCAGTAGATGGCCAAAGATCGCCTGGGGAGTCTTCAGGCGGAAACTCCTTAAAGCCTGGCCTCCCTGGTCTCTAATGGGGTCTGTTGAGGCAACCAATTTTGAATTCAGGAGGAGGTAACGATGGCTCAGAAAGAGATTTCCCGACGCGAGTTTTTAAAGACGGCGGGCATAGCCGGGGCCGGTTTGGCTGTGGCGGGTCTGGCCGGTTGTGGCCCTCAGCCAACGCCGACGGCCGCACCGACAGCCGCTCCAACGGCCGCACCAACGGCCGCCCCAACGGCCACTCCAACGGCCGTACCCACGCCGGTGCCCACCGTTGTGCCAGGGCCCGCCAAAACCAAAGAATTGAAATTGCAGCTCATCAGCCACTTCGTGAAGGGGTATGATGACTGGATCAAAAAATTTGCCACGGACTGGGGCCAGGCCAACGGGGTCACCGTCACCGTGGACTTTGTCAGCAACCTGGATTTAGCAGCCCGGGGTGCGGCTGAAGTCGCAGCCCAGAAAGGGCATGACATCGTGCAATGGGACCAGGCCGTCTCCAGCCCCTTCCTGTGGAAGAACCACACTCTGGATTTGAGTGATCTCATTGCCGAGGTGGAAAAACAATATGGCGAGTTCTCCACCGTGGCAAGGCAGGCTGGCTTTGACGCGGCGACGGGAACCTGGTTCTCCCTGCCCATCTTCTACATGGCCTTCCCTGCCCTATACCGCAAGGACCTGTGGGACGAGATTGGTGTGACACCTGAAACCTGGGATGACGTGTTGGAAGGTGGGCGCAAGCTGAAGGCTATGGGCATCCCAATCTCGCATGGCTCCGACGCCAACGTCAATTGGCGAGGACTGATTTGGTCCTTCGGTGGCTCCATCCAGGACGAAGAACAGAATGTGGTCATCAACTCCCCGCAGGTTGTGGAAGCTGTCAAATTCGCCCGGGCCCTTTACAAGGAGACCATGACGGAGGAGGTGCTGTCCTGGGACGATACAGGGAATAACCGCTTCCTGGCCTCGGGCAAAGGGAGTCTGATCTTCAACCCCATCTCCGCTTACATCAGCATCAAGGGAACGGACAAAGCCTTGGCCGACAAAATTTTTGTCGCCAAGCCCCCCCAGGGACCCAAGGCGCGCTTGATGGGCGTGACGCCGCATTCCTGGACCATCTGGAAGTTCGCCGAAAACCAGGTCAACGCCCTGGAGTTTATGCGGTACTTTGTGGCCAACTACAAGAGCAGTTTTGAAACCAGTGGCGGCTACAACATGCCCATGAACCCCGGCTGGGTACCTCAGCCAATGCCTATCCTGTCCAACGACCCGACGAACACACCACCGGATAAGCTGTCTGTGGTGCAAACAGCGGCCGAGTGGAGCGTTGGCTTCGAGTATCCGGGCCCCAACAGCCCGGCCATGGGCGAGGTGATCGCCACCTTCATCATCCCCGATATGATCGCCCAGGCGGTTACCGACAAGCTGACCCCGGAAGAGGCCGTGGCCTGGGCTGAGGAGCAAATTAAGCGCATCGTCAAAAAGTGGCGGACCTGAAGCCGAAGCGCCCGCCTTGGGCCTGACTCGCCCCGCCTTTCTGAATCCTACGGGTCAGGCAGAACAAGGCCCGCGGCCTAAGACTGCCCTGGGCTGCTGAAGGGGCGACGAAAGGCTATGCAATGTGAGGACAAGAGAGGCCCCGTACCTGCATGCGGGGCCTCTCTTTTGGGTTGGTTGCAATGACAACCAGAAACGACCCTGATAGGACCTTAAAGCCAAGGGGTAGCCTTGACAAAACCCTCCCTTTCGCCTATACTATCTTTGAAGCCTGGGCCTCCAGGTTGAGGAAGGGAAGAGCCCCAAGGGGGCAACGGCAAGCTGGAGGAACAAAAGCTGAAATGGGTGCTGCCGAGGTGGTGGGTCTGGTCAACAGGCGTGATGCTATTAAGCATCTTCGCTCTCGGTCATGGCTAAGGTGCGACGCACTAAAGTGCATCGCACAAGTGCGGTTGTAGTATTAGGCTGGTCAGAAAGCCATGAGCCCGGACGTGAGAATGGAGGGCGACGATGAGCATCAGATTGAAAACGGCCATCGGTCATTTGAGCATCGTGGACGGCATGGCGCAAGAAAGGGCCCAAAATGTGCTGGTGGTAGAACCCAGCCCTCTGATCCCTCTGGGACGGGGGAAGGGCAACCTTTACGTCATGGTGGAGATGGCCGGCGAAGGGATGGGGCGTGAGGAGCTAGGCCGACTTTTGCTGGAAACCATTAACAGGGAGTACTTCCAGGCAGCGGGCGGCATTACCGCCGGGCTCCGGCAGGCCATCAAAGCCGCTAATGCCCAACTCTTTCGGGAGAACCGCGACCGGCTCATGGCAGAGAGAATGATCGGTGGAGTCAGTTGCGTTGTCCTCCGGGAAAACGATGCCTATATCGGCCAGGCAGGACCCGCCCTGGTCTATCTCGCTCACAAGGGAGAGCTGACTCGCTACCCCGAAACTTCTCCCTGGCTGGATTTGCCGCTGCCCCAGTGGGTTGAGGAAGGATATGCCGTTCCTCTGGGGGTTCGGCGTGATGTGGAGATAGACCTCTTCCATTGTCGAGTGCAACCAGGAGACACCCTTGTCCTGGCAGAAACTGCCCTGGCTCAGATAGCCGGACAAGACAAGATAGCGAAAGCTGTTGTCTACCAGGAGGTGGACATGGCCCTGGGCCATCTGAGACGCCTGGCCGGTAAGCGTGACTGCTCGGCCCTGGTGATCGAAATCCTGGCTGCAGCAGAGGAAGCGGAAATCCAAGAGGAGAGGGAGCCTGTGGCGGAAGTTGAGCGCCTCAAAGTCCGGCCGGAGCGAGAACGCCGAACGGTAGGCCCATCCTCCTTGAAGCGCGGGACAACCACGAGGGGGCTCCCCCGACCCCGCCTCCAGGATCTGGGAAGAGGGCTCATAGCTGGCCTGGGCATCCTGAGCAGGGGAGCTACTGCTTTCTTCAGGCGCATTCTGCCAGGACCGGAGACCCAACCCGTTCCGACCAAACGTGCCGTTCGAGCTCGCCGTCCGCAGGCAGCAGCCGAGGCGAAAGGCGGCAGGGTCATGGTCGCTTTGGCCATTGCCATCCCCCTCGTTGTAGCCCTCTTGGTGGGAGTTGTCTATCTGCAATGGGGTCAGGCCAGAGAGGCCCGTTTCACCGAGTTGGTGGAACAGGCCAGAGCCAGGCACACGCTGGCTCTGACCGCCGCCGACAAACCCACTACCCGAAAGCTCCTGCAAGAAGCCCAAGGGCTCCTCACCGAAGCTCAGACGCTGAAGCCGGCCAATCCCACAGTCGAGAGCCTGCAAGGGGAGATCCAGACTACCCTGGACCAGATCAATAACGTGGTTAGACTGTACTGGGTCGGGGCCTTGCAGAGGTACGATGACCCTGGCAACAATCCCAGCCGGGTCATTGTCAGAGGCATTGACGTCTACGTCCTGGACAAAGGGACCGATCGGGTATACAAGTATCTCCTCAACGAGGTTGGGGATGGATTGCAGGATCTGGACGTTGACCCGGTCCTCCTGCGTAAGGGGGATCAACGGGGCGACATTGTGGTGAGTGACCTGGTGGATATGGTCTGGATGCCCGCCGGCGGGGGGCGGCAGACTAGCAACCTCCTGGTCCTGGAAAGTGGTGGGTCCCTGCTCGAATACGATCCTGCCTTTGGCCTGGGGGTTCTGCCCTTGGGCGGCAAGGACCAATGGCGCTATCCTCAACTGATGGGCAGTTATTTCGGCAATTTATACCTGCTGGATTCCCAATCGAACCAGATTTTCAAGTATCTGCCCACAGCCGATGGCGGCTATTCCAACCCCCCAGAGCCCTGGTTCCAGATAGATGTGGACCTGGCCGGAGTGGTGGACATGGCTATTGACGGTTACATCTATCTCCTCTACGCCGATGGCAGGATTCTCAAGTTCATGGGGGGTGAGCTGGCACCTTTCGAGCAGACCGAACTGGATGAGCCCTTGCGCGGCCCGACGGCCATCTTCACCAGCCCCGATGAAGAGACCAAGTTCCTCTATGTGGCCGATGCCGGTAACAAGCGTATCGTCCAATTCAGCAAAGAAGGGCAATTCATCCGCCAATTCAAAGCCGCCGAGGCCGGTGTCTTCGCTCAGTTGAAGAGCCTCCACGTTGATGAAATAGGCAGCAAGTTCTATATTCTCAGTGGGAATGCCCTCTACATGGCCAACATTCCAGAGGGAGAGGGAACAAGTGAGCAGTGAGTTGGCCTTTGCACCTGCATTTTGCCTGGCTGGGCAGGCATGGTATAATGACTGGTGAAGAACATCGTTGGTTTAGAGATAGTTGGATGGTAGCTCCTTAAGCCGTGGAAAGTATGGACTCGAATCGGCTCAGGACTACAGAGGTGAAATAAGCTATGAAAAGTTCCAGAACAAGAAGACGAAGCACTTACACTTGGTTCAGGCTTCTCCTCAGTCTGATTTTCGTGCTCTTCCTGGCCGGAGGGGTGTATTCGGGCTCTTTGTTCTACTTTACTGTGAAGGACATTGTGGCCCACGCTCAGATTCCCTCCCTGCCCAATCTGCATTTTGACCTCCCTATCATTTCCGGGGGCAGTAACAAGGGCAGCAGCGGAGAAACTATACCCAGGCCAGGCCCATCCGTCTGGGAAAAGAAGGAACGGGTGAATATCCTGCTCCTGGGTATTGACAAGCGGGAGGGAGAACACGGTCCCTGGCGCACCGACACGATGATCCTGGGGACGATTGACCCTCAAAGCAAAACGGCCGGTATGCTCTCGATCCCCCGCGATCTGTGGGTGCCCATACCAGGCTACGGTGAGAGCCGCATCAACTCTGCTCACTTTATAGGTGACCGCGACAAATATCCCGGCGGCGGGCCAGCTCTGGCCGTGAAGACGGTAGAATACAATTTTGGAGTGCCGGTCCACCACTACGTTCTCGTTGACTTTGAGGGCTTTGAGAAAATCATAGACACCATCGGTGGAATTGACATCTATGTAGAACGCACTCTCCACGATGCCCAGTATCCCGACCCCTCACCGGACG
>JBBIJG010000053.1:0-4959 GCA_037446095.1 Caldilineae bacterium | reverse complement strand
CCCAATCGCGTCAGGACGGTCCATTTTGAGGCGGGCTGGCAGCACATGGACGGCAAAGCGGCTTTGGAATACGCTCGCTCCCGCAAAAGTACCAGTGACTTTGATCGCTCTCATCGCCAGGTGCAGATTATTATGGCCGTGCGGGAACAGGCTTTACGCCTTAACCTTATCCCGCGCCTCCCCGAATTGATGGTGACATTGGCCGACACGGTGCAGACAGACCTGCAGCCGGGTAATATCATCACTCTGGCCCAGTGGGGGAGCGAGATTGAAGCGGAGAACGTCAAATCCGTCGTCATTGACCAGAATATGACCGTTGAGCATATCACCTCCACCGGCGCCTGGGTGCTGCTACCCATTCGGGAAAAGATCCGGCCCGTGGTGGAGGAGCTTTTCACTTCGACGCCGCTCCTCCTCCCTTTCCTCACTCCTCCCCCCGCAGCGGTGCCAACGGAACAGGTCAACCGCCTGGCGCAGGAGAGAGCCCGGATCGTGGTCCAGAACGGGACTCCTACTGCCAACCTGGCGGCGCAGACAGCCGCTTTCCTCAAGAAACAGGGCTACTACGTGGTGGCATTCAGCGATGCCGATCGCTTCGATTACCCCCGCTCCATAATTGTAGACTATACCGGCAAAGAGTTCACCATCCAGAGCCTAGCCGTGCTGTTCAACGTGACCCCGGAGAACATCCGCCGCAGCCCTAACCTGAAGAGCGAGATAGACATCCGCCTGATCGTTGGCCAGGATTTTACCCTCCCCTCATCTCCCTGAGCGAATCCTGAGCGGCTACCCTGTATCCACTTATGCCTGCCAAGCAATGAGGATGACCAGATGTGTGCTACCCACCCACAAACGGAACCAATCCACCATCGTTACCTGGCTCAGATCAAAGCTATACTAGCCAGTGTGTTCAAAGATAAGGAATGTACGATATACTTGTTCGGTTCCAGATCCGCGGGCACAAACACGGTCTTCTCCGACTTTGACATCGCCGTTCTGGCTGCCGAGGATATAAGCAGAGAATTGAGCCTGGCCAGGGAGCTGCTGGACCTTTCCAACATCCCATTCACGGTAGATCTCGTTGATCTGCACACCACGCCGGCAGCCTTGAGTCACCAGATACAAACAAAGGGCATCCTTCTATGGAAGAATTGAAGGAGAGGCTGTATGCTTGCCAGCAAGCTCTAGCCACGCTCGATGAGGCCGTGAAGATGCCATTTAGCGTCCTCGTACGGGATGCCTCTATCCAACGTTTCGAGTATTCGTTTGAGAGCCTGTGGAAACTGCTAAAGGCCTATTTGTCGCAGCACGAAGGGATTCTCTGCAATTCGCCCAAGCGTTGTTTTCGAGAGGCATTCCAGGTAGGGTTGCTTTCTGTAGAAGAGACCGAGACGTGCCTGGTGATGACCGATGATCGCAACCTGACTTCCCACACCTACATCGAGGCCGTGGCTGAGGCAATCTACCGCAAACTGCCTTCATATCTGACAGTGATGCATACCTTGTTAGCGAACATCCAGGCGCGTACTAAACCCCCAACCTCATCACCAGGCAAGACCGACTAACTAACCGAAGGCCCGAGATGTACTGCCGGCTTTCAAGCCTGTGAAGCTTCCAATAACTGTCGCACCAGTTCGCGCATCTCCTCCACCCGGCTGTGGGCCGCCAGGTTGATCTCGTCAATGTCGGTGTCGAACATGGCCGCGAACAGTTGCTGCTTCCGATAGATGACCTCCAGCACCCGCTCCTCGATGGTGTCCTCCACCACCAGGTTGATGACGTTGACCGCGTTTTTCTGGCCGATGCGATGAGCCCGCCCGATGCGCTGCTCCAGCCTGGCCGGGTTCCAGGGCAGGTCTACGTTGATAACCATATCGGCCGCTTGTAGGTTCAGCCCCAGGCCTCCGGCGTCGGTGGAGATGAACACCCGGCACTCGGGGTCCTGATGGAAGCGGTCAATGATACGCTGTCGCTCTCTGAGCGGCAAGCCGCCATGCAAACGCACCATCCCCACCGGCAAACCCCTCAGCGCCTCCTCCACCAGACGGGTCACCCGTTCCCACTGGGTGAAGACAATGGCCTTGTGGCCTCCATCCACCACCCAATCCTCGACGATGGCCGGCAGTTCGGCCAGCTTGCCGGAACCCCTTACCCCGTCGCTGACCAACTCGGCCGCGTCGCAGATCTCCCGCATCTCGGTGATCAGTTGCAGGAGACGGCCCATCATCTCCGGCGTCCAGTCCTCTTTGGGCACGTTGAACATGCTACGCAACTCCGCTTCGCGGGGGACGTAGAGCCGATGTTGAGCCGACTCCAGCTCCACGTAATAGTAATTGTCAATGCGCTCTGGCAGGTCGTGCAGCACCTCATCTTTACGGCGGCGCAAAAAGATAGGGGCGATTTTGCGCTTGACCTTGTCCAGACCCCGGTAGCCGACGACGGCCCCCCACTCGTCGCGGATGACGTGCTCGGCCATGAACTGCCAGGCCGGGCCCAGCAGTCGCCGGTCGAGGAACTGAACGATAGAGTAGAGTTCGTCCAGCTTGTTCTCCAGCGGAGTGCCGGTCAGCACGTAGGCGTATTCTGAGGTCAGGTTCTTGATGAGCTGGGTGGTCTTGGCTCGCCAGTTCTTGATGCGCTGGGCCTCATCGAGGATGATCAGGTCAGGCGACAGGGTCTGGATGAGGTCAAAGTCGCGTAGCACCAGTTCATAGTTCAGGATGGTAAAAGTGCTCCCCTCGGCGTACTGCTGGCGTCGCCTGGCCTTGGTTCCGCCGATGACAGTCACCGATTCGTCCGAGAAACGCTGGATCTCCTTGGCCCACTGGAGCTTGAGGGAGGCGGGACAGATGATCAGCACCTTGTTGAGCTTGCCCTGCCTTTTGAGGAACACCACGGCAGCGATGGCCTGGACGGTTTTGCCCAGGCCCATGTCGTCGCCTAGCAGGGCGCGTTGGGTGAAGGCCAGAAACAGGGTGCCCAGCATCTGGTAAGGGTAGAGGGGCAGCTTCAGGACATCAATCTCCAACTGTCCGGCTTTGACCTGCTCCATCAGGCGGGCCATCTCCGCTTCCCGCTCAGCCTGGCGTTGCAGATCCTGGGCGAACTCGCGCACCTCCACCCCGATCTGGACCTGTCCCCCGGCCCCGGTCACGGCCTTTTCAATTTGGTCCAGGGTCTCCACGATATGGCGGGGGTTGGCCTTGGTCTGGCGCAAACGGCCGTCTTTGGTGAAATAAGTTTCGACGGCCTTGCGGACCGGTTTCTCCAGGGCCGGGTCAAAACTGGCCTTGATGACCATCTCGTCCTCGTAGGCCAACTGGAGCACCACCTTGTGGGCCCGCTCCTCGGCTAGCCTGGCCCGCTGAGCTCTGAACTCATCGCGGTGCTCCCGCTCCAGATGGATCAGTACCGCTTCGATGTGCTTGCAGGTGCCCAGGCCGTTGGACTCGTAATCGGGACAGGAGCAGCGGTTTTCCAACTCGAAAGGGTTACGTATCTCGACGTCGTAGGTATAGCCGCTGGCACTCTTAACCCGATAGAGGGACAAAATCTCACCCGGCCGGGTGTTGGTGATGCGGCAAAGTGGCAACTCGCGGCGGGCGCGTTCTTTTCGGACCTCAATTTGATGTTGTCGGGACATGGTTCATGACCTCTGCCCCAATTATACTACAAGCCGGGCAAAGATGAAAGCAGCGGTCATACCTCAGAAAGTTTTGACAAGCCCACCATGACATGATACAATGATGCACGGAGAGGCACTGATCCGGCGCTGGTTTGCCCGGCAGGTTACATAGCAGCTAAAACCAGCAAGGAAACGACTGCCGGGGGAAACTGGCAGCGGCATCAGAATGTAATTGAGATGGGCACAGGACAGCTACAGAACGTCAAAATGGAGGCCAAGCAAATGGACACTGGTATCAGAACGCAAATAGAGAAAACTTTCTTGTCCCTCCCTTCTGAAGAGAGAGAGGCTATCATCAGTCATGGAGTGGCCCTTAGGTTATCCAACCTGAGGAAGCGGCTCTTTCTTGCTGAGAGCAAAGTGCGGCATTTTGAGGAGAAATACAAGGTCACCCTGTCTCAATTGGATGCAGATGGACTTCCCGACGATGCCGACTATGAGATGCACGAGGATTACATCTTGTGGCACCATTGGGCCGAGGTTGCTGACAAAACCAGAAAGGACATTACTTCTCTGGAGGAAATAGCGCAGCAAGGTCTCTACATGGGAGAACCTTCCTATGCTGGCTACTGAGAGGCTACTTGAGATCGAGGAAGCATTTGGCAAGAAGGTACAAAGTATTGTTCCCGTTGAACTCGACGGCGATACCCTGCGGCTCATCCTGTATCTGAAAGATGGTACGAACTTGCGGGTCACCGAACAGTGGCATGGGAGAACGCTCAAACGTTACAGCTACTATTGGCTCACTTCTGCGAACGAATTGAAGATAGGTTGAGATAATGCTCCCCATCATGCTCGCTTGGAGAACTTTCCCCATCACAAGCATGTTGGGCAGAGAGAAAACCTGCAGCCATCGTTTGAAACTCGCCTAGAAGAGGTGGTGGAAGCCATACTCTCATCAGGACAAGAGAGTGGATAGCCCAATCGTTGTGCCTGGCTCTACTTTTGTCATTCTGCCCTGACACTGCCTCTGGTGTTGGCTTGGGCGTTTCGGGAGGAGTTGTGAATCACGGAACCCACGAAAGGCTTTCGTGTGTTTCGCATCCTTTCGTACCCTTCGTGTTGCAGAATGGGAGGACGGGAAGAGTGGGCTGAGATCATCACGTTCGACGAGAAACAACTGCGGGCAGGATAGTGAAGGGTAGTTACCCTGTCTTCATCCTGCTCCTCATCGAATTCCTCGACGAGTTCGTTGGCGGTGTCCTTGAGGCGGCCTGGCCCCTGATCCGCACCGACCTGGGCCTGAACTATGCCCAGGTCGGCCTGCTGCTTAG
>JBBIJG010000052.1:0-10076 GCA_037446095.1 Caldilineae bacterium | reverse complement strand
GGCCTGGGCGGTCAGCTCTGCCTTCAGTTGTCCGTCGAGGTAGAAGGCGGTGGAAAGATAGACCACTGCACTGAGGGCCAGTACGATAAGCAGGGTGGTCAGAAGAAAAGTGGCGGCCAATCGCCAGGCCAGGCTCCACCGCCTGGATAGAAACCCGGTTTTTGGGTCATGGGAGAATATAATTCCTTCAGCAGCTTCATCTCGGGAGCAAGGGGGGGCCTGGCTCGCTGCCGCGGAAAAACCGGGTTTCTTTGCCATAGTCTACACGTCCTCGGCTAGCCGGTAGCCTACGCCCCACTCGGTGAGGATGACCTGCGTGTCGGGAGCGATGGCCGCCAGTTTGCGGCGCAGGCGGCGGATGTGCACATCCACTGTGCGTTCGTCAATGTAGCTCTCGTATCCCCACACGTGAGAGAGAAGGGCTTCGCGGGTGAACACCTGTCCTCGATGGCGGGCCAGGAAGTGGAGCAGGTCGTACTCTTTGGGGCGGAGCTCCAAAGGTTGGCCTCGGAACCAGGCCCGACGGCGCGGGTGGTCAAAATGGAGACCTTCCCCTTCCCCGGAGGTGTGGTTTTGGGCCACGGATTGCAGGTGAGCCACTTTGTCTTCCAGGGCTTTCACCTCGGCCTGGCGGCGGAGCACGGCCCGGACGCGGGCGCTCAACTCGCGGGGGTTGAAGGGTTTGACCAGGTAGTCGTCCGCCCCCAGTTCCAGACCTACGATTTTGTCCACGTCTTCGTCCCTGGCGGTGAGGACGATGACGGGCACGGTGTGACCTGCGCTTCGCAGACGGCGCAACACTTCAAAACCGTCAATGCCCGGCAGCATCACATCGAGCACCATCAGGTCGGCAGGATCGGCTTCCATGTGGGCCAGAGCCTCCTCGCCGCTGGCTACCGCCCGCACGGTGAACCCCTCCCGCTCCAGTCGTTCTCGCACGACGGTGACGATGGCCGGTTCGTCATCTATCACCAGGATGTGTCCCATTAGAGCTTCCTGTTTTAACACTGTGGGGATTCGTCTTCGGATGGATGGCCCTTGATGCAGACCATCTCACGTCATTGGTATTATAGCAGAGGGAGGTGAGGTGTCAAGAAATGGGCCTTAACAATGGAAATTGGGGTTCGTAGTCCACGCTTCAGCGCGTCGGGAGAAGTGCGCACTACGAGCTTGATCTTCCACCTTTGAGTATGGGGGCCTGAGCCCCGCAGGCCCGGCAACCACTGCCAGTCTGGGTTTTGACGTTTCCTGTGCTTTGGGGTATACTTCTTGCACAAATTACATCTGGCTTATGGGAAACGAGGTACGCCATGCCCTGGGCGATCACCATCAAGGCGGCTGTTCTGCTCAAAAGGCGGGGGTGTCGCCTGCCGACGCTTTGGGAACTGAACAATATGGCTAAAAATTTCACCGTAGTCGTTTGTCTCACCGTTCTACTGAACCTTTCAGGATGCGGTCCCTTCTCTGCGCCAGCCACCACCCCTCCACCGCAACCCACACCGACCGCTATGGCCGTGACTGCGACCGCAACGCCGACTACAACGCCTGTCACCCCGCCATTTCCAACGGTCCCTTCGGTCACCGCCCTGACCCTCTGGACCATCGAACCCTTCTCTCCGGCTCAGGCGGATACCAGCGGCCCAATCCTGGACCAGCAGATCGAAGCCTTCACCGCTGCCCATCCCAACGTGGTCGTCAAGTACGTCCTCAAAAAACCCTATGGCAAGGGAGGCATCCTGAATTTCCTGCTCACCACCAGCGCGGCTGTCCCTGAAGCCATGCCGGACCTGGTGGCTATTGACACAGCCGAACTCAAGGAGGCAGCCCAGGCTGGCCTGTTGCAACCTCTGGATGAGTTGCTCTCCGCTGAGCTCCAGCAAGACCTCTTCCCTTTCGCCCAGGAGGTCGGGCGCTTTGAAGGCCGGTTGGTTGGCCTCCAGTTCGAGGCGGACATCGAACATCTCATCTACAATACCAACAAATTGAAGGAGCCGCCGTTGACCTGGACCGATGTGCTCACCGAAGGGGTCAGCTACGTCTTCCCCGCCGGTGGCCGCGAGGGGTTGGTCAATAACGCCTTCATCATCCAGTATCTGGCCTTGGGCGGCCGGCTGGTGGATGAGGAGACCGGACAACCGAGCCTCAACCAGGAGTTGGTAAGACAGGTTTTGCAATTCTACAAAGATGGCTCTGAGATGGGCGTTATCCCCCCCTCCGTGCTCCAGTTCAAGACCCTGGACGACTGCTGGCCTGTCTACCTGTCAGCCGAGGTCGCCATGACCAACGTCAGCTCCAGCCGCTATCTGGCCGATCGAAAACTGCTCATGTACACCCGTTTCGCCTCCATCCCGACCCGAGACGGCAACGTGGCAACTCTGAGCCAGGGCTGGGCCTGGGCCGTTGTCACTTCGGATCCGACACGACGGGCCCTGGCAGCCCAATTGATCGAGTGGCTGATGGAACCCGCAAACAGCGTCCAATGGAACCTTGCCGCCGGCCATCTGCCCACACGAAGAGCAGCTTTTGAGGTCCTGGGAACCGAGGACAGCTATTACCCTTTCCTACGTCAACAGTTGGAGGGAGCCCATCCCAAGTTGACGGGAGCAGTTTACTCGGAAATAGCCAGAGTGCTGCAACAGGGAGTCGAAAAGGTCTTGACCGAGCAGGCCACACCCCAGGAGGCGGCCAAAGCGGTCATTGAGTCCATCGGAAAGTGAGGTGGATGATGCTGCAACCCAGAAGACATCTTTCGGACGCCGAACGCAAGAGGCGCGCGCAGGTCTGGGACATCCTGTCTGCGGCCCTGGCCGCCGTTGATCCGGCTCAGGCCATCAAGCACAGCGTAAGCTTAGAAGGGGACAGTCTGCGCATCGGGCAGCGGAGCTACGATCTATCCCGTTACGAGCGCATTTTCGTTGTCGGTGGGGGTAAGGCCGGCTCCCCGATGGCCGCTGCCATCGAGGAGATCCTGGGCCAGCGGATAACCGCTGGCCTGGTCAACGTCAAGCATGGCTACCTGCCTCCCGAGGGAGTTGAGGTCCGCCGGGTGGAAATCGTCCAGGCTGGCCACCCCACCCCCGATGAGGCCGGGAGGCGAGGAACCGAACGGATGGTGGAAATGCTCTCGGGCCTGACGGAGAAGGACCTGGTCTTATGCCTCATCTCCGGCGGCGGCTCGGCCCTTATGACCCTGCCCCAGCCCCCCATCAGCCTGGCCGACGTCCAGGCCCTCACCGGGGCCCTGCTGCGCTGCGGAGCCCCCATCAACGAAATCAATGTTGTGCGTAAGCACATCTCTCGCATCAAAGGCGGCCAATTGGCCCGTCTGGCCCATCCGGCCCAGGTGGTGGCGTTGATCCTCTCCGATGTGGTGGGCAACCCGCTGGATGTCATCGCCTCCGGCCCTACCGTGCCCGACACCACCACTTTTGCCCAGGCCTATAGTGTGCTGGAAAAGTACGATCTGTTGGACAAGGTGCCGGCCTCCATTGTCAGGCACCTGACCGCCGGGGTGGCGGGGGAGATAGCGGAGACGCCTAAAGCAGGCGACCCGGTCTTTGCCAGAGTCTACAACCTGATCGTGGGCAGCAACGAAATCGCGGCCCAGGCGGCCCTGGACCGGGCCCGAGAGTTGGGCTTCAACACCCAACTGCTCTCCACCTATGTTGAGGGCGAAGCCAGAGAGGTGGCCAAAGTCCTGGCCGCCATAGCCAAGGAAATGGCCAACTCGGGACAACCCGTCCCCCGTCCTGGCTGTCTGGTCGTTGGTGGTGAGACCACGGTGACCATCCGGGGTGAAGGCAAAGGAGGGCGCAACCAGGAGATGGCCCTGGCCGCGGCCCTGGCTCTGCAGGACTGGAAGGATGTGATGATTGTCACCCTGGCCACCGACGGCACCGATGGCCCCACAGACGCAGCGGGGGCGCTCATCACCGGGGAGACTGTAGCCTGGGCCAGGGAAATGGGCCTCGACCCTGAGAAATACCTGGCGGACAACGATTCCTATCACTTCTTTGAAGCCCTGGGCGAGCTGATCGTCACCGGTCCGACCAATACGAATGTCAACGACCTGGCTTTTGTCTTCGCTTTCTGACTTCTACCCCCTAGCCCCCTTCCCCTCCGCCGCTGCGGAAAGGGGAAGGGGGTTGAGGGATGGGGTGAGGTGAGCAGTTGTCGAGGTGATTTCAAGTGAGAATCCTTCTAGTAAGTCCTATCTCCAAAGTGTGGAGTTCGCGCAAACACATCCCTCTGGGTTTGGGATACCTGGCAGCGGTGCTGGAGCAGGCCGGACACCAGGTGCAAATCTATGATGCGGTGGTAGAGGATGAGCCACTAGGTGATGTCTTGAAGCATGGCGAGTTCGAGATAGTCGGCATCACCAGCACCACACCTCTTATAGACGAAGCCTGGGAAGCCGCCCGTGAGGCCAAAGCCCACGGTGCTGTCACCATCCTGGGCGGTCCTCATCCCACCCTCCTGCCCGCTGAGTCCCTGGAACGTCCCGAGGTAGACCTGGTGGTGCGGGGGGAAGGAGAAGATGCCATCATTGAAATTGTTTCCACCCTCGCTTCACGCTCCACACTTCACGCTTCACGTTTTACGTTTCACGCGCCTCGTGTGTTCGAGAGGGCAGCGTGGTCACACATTGCCGGTATCTCCTTTCGCGACGAAAACGGCGAGATCGTCCACAACCCGCCACGCCCTTTGCGCCGAGACCTGGATAGCCTCCCCTTCCCGGCCCATCACCTCTTCAAGATCGAGCGTTACACCAATTTGCAGCCCCTGACCGACGGATTGGATCCGAAAGCCCGGGCCTACACCATCGTCACCTCGCGGGGGTGTCCCTACAATTGCATCTACTGCTCCAAAGCCATCACCGGGCGCACCTGGCGGCCCCGTTCGCCGGAGAACGTAGTGGCCGAGTGGCGCTGGCTGGTGCGCGACCTTAAGGCCACCGAGATCGGTGTCACCGACGACACTATGACCCTGGACCTGGAGCGCGCCAAGACCATCTGCCGGATGCTCATCGCCGAGGGGTTGAATACCGTACCCTGGATTACCATCCACGGCATCAACGCCCGCCACACCGACGAAGAGCTTCTGTGCCTGATGAAGCAGGCCGGCTGCAAGCGGGTGGGCTTTGGAGTGGAGAGTGGCAACCAGCGCGTGCTGGACAGCATCAAAAAGCAACAGACTGTGGACGACGTGCGGAGGGCCTTCGCCAATGCCAGGAAAGCGGGCCTGGAGACGATGGGTTTCTTCATTTTCGGCCTGCCCGCCGACACCGAGGAAAGCATGGAGGACACCATCCGGCTGGCCCTGGAATTGGACCCCGAGTTGGCCAATTTCATGATCGCCGCCCCCTTCCCCGGCACGGAGATGTACGACCTTGTCCTGCGAGAGGGGCACCTCTTCAGCCACGACTGGGCCGACTTTGCCATCCACGATGAGAAAGCCCGCTTCGAGATCGGTGACCTGACGGCTGAGCTGGTGGAACGCAAGTGGCGCGAGGCCTACCGCCGCTTCTACCTGCGCCCCAGCCGTGTATGGCGCCGCCTCACCAGCCTCGACACCTGGCGCCGCTTCCCAACCTACTTTAGCGACTTTAAGCGTTTCTTTGTGGGTCGTTGGAAGAGGGCGTAGAGTGAAGAGATGGTGGTAAGAACTAGCAGTAAAACGAACAAACTGAATACGTTGAGAGAGCTCCTGAAAAGCGATTTGAATTTCCATGAGAAAGACAGCGCCTATGCCTCTCATAACTTCCACGCTTTCGCTGCCAAGTTCCCACCACAGCTCCCGAAAGTTTTCATTCAAGGGCTGACAGAGCACGGGGACGTTGTGCTGGATCCCATGATGGGTTCAGGGACAACAATAGTAGAGGCTTTTCTGGCAGGGCGTGAAGCAATTGGTTTCGACATAGATCCCCTGGCTGTGCGTCTGTGCCGGGTGAAGGTGACGCCACTAGATGTCGAACGTTTAACAGCTCTTGGAGAGGAGGTGCTCAATGGAGCCAGGTGGCTGCTTGCCGCACCTACAACGGTCACAGAGGAACTCTCCAAGCGTTTTGACACGAAAACAAAGGCGTTTATTGATTATTGGTTCCTGCCCCATACACAACGCGAGCTCATGGCATTGATTATGGCGATAGAGAATATCAAAGACGAAGCCATAAAGGACTTTCTTGAGTTGACCTTCTCGTCCATTATTATCACCAAATCGGGCGGTGTATCTATGGCCAGGGACCTGGCTCATACCCGGCCACACCGTGATGAGACCAAAGTCCCACAAAGCGCCTTGGCTGCATTTGAGTACCGCTTGAAGAAAAACATCGCTGGAATTGCCGAGTTGAGAGATGGAGAAGGCTCGGTCGAGTTGTACAGTGGTGACGCGCGGGCGTTAACCCTCACCGATGAATCTGTGGACCTGGTGGTGACTTCCCCCCCCTATGCCAATGCCATTGACTACATGCGTGCCCACAAGTTTTCACTTGTCTGGTTTGGCTCCCCCATTGAGGAACTGAGCAGGCTTAGAGCAACCTATATTGGCTCAGAGAGAGTCGTAGGCACAAATCTGGCCTTCTTGCCGCATAGATCAGAGACAGCCATCCGGCAACTGGCGAGGAAAGACCCCCAAAAGGCGAAAGTGCTGCGCAAGTATTTCACAGACATGTCAGATGCTATCTCCGAAATGTATAGAGTGCTTCGCCCCAATACGGCAGCTATCATAGTAGTCGGTACTTCCACCATACGTGGGATCAATGTAGAAACCCACCTCTGCCTGGCCGATATTGCCGCAGGAATTGGCTTTCAGGTCGTAGGAATAGCCGACCGGCAACTTGATAGAAACAGGAGGATGATGCCTGCTCGATTCAAAAAGTCCGCTTCCATGATCGAGCAAAGGATACACGAGGAGTACGTTATTGGACTTCTGAAACCAATGTAGCAACAATGGAGGCACTTGGTGCCGACACAAATGCAGACCGTGGCTGATGCTATCAGAGTTTTCAACAAGGCCATCTACCCAACTGGCCTCACGCCGCAGACGGCCTGGCTAGGTATCTATCAGGCTTTGCTCTGGTACGAGCCTGTGAATTGGGTGGGTTATACTTCCCTGCCGCACATCGTTGAGGCGAACAATCTGAGACCATCTAACCCCCAGAAAGCTGCGAGGTGAACGCAGCCGAACGCCTGGCAGATAAGGGCCAGCAATGTAGAACAATACCTGGCAGAACAACTCGGCTGTGTTCCTGGCGAAGTAGAGCAGAAAGTGGATTTGCTAATGAAGCTACCAAACTACCAGGGTCTCCAGAGACAAAACCCCTTGGGTATTGCTTTCATCGGTGTGGTTAAACATGTGCTGGAGACCTTTGGCGCCCCAGGAATACGATATGAACTGGAGGTTGATGCCAATAGTTTGTTTCCCGGTATTCAGTTTCCGGGACGCAGCACCACTCCGCGTATAGATATCCTCGCCAAGAGCAATGGGATCCCCAGAACGGTTATCTCCGCCAAATGGAGCCTTCGGCATGATCGTATGAATGACATCACGAATGAGTGCCCCATTTACAAGGCGGCCTATGAGCGCATATATCGGGCGAGGAGAGTGTCATTGGGTTACTATGTCATCACTAACGAGTACCAACCAGCCCGCTTAGAGAAGATGTTGGGCGACACTTGCATTGATGGGCTGGTGCACGTGCATAAGAAGGCTGTTATCGAGGTTTGCAGGCTGGATGCTCGGCTGAACAGGATGCTGGATCTGGCTGATTTCATCGCTCTAACTGACCGGTGGTAGCGAGAAAGGCTTGATACCTTCCATGACTTCCATCCATCCCACTCAAGCGCCGCCGCCGATGCGCCGCATTGTGCAGACCTGGTGGCCACTGGCCGCCAGTTGGCTGCTGATGTCTGCTGAAGGCCCTGCCGTCACCGCTATTGTGGCCCGATTGGCCAACCCGGAGATCAATCTGGCGGCCTACGGCGGTGTTGTCTTTCCTGTTTCGCTGATCGTTGAGGCACCGATCATTATGCTGCTCTCTGCCTCGACCGCCCTCAGCAAAGACTGGAACTCGTATCTCAAGCTGAGACGCTTTATGATGCGCGCCGGAGCACTTTTGACCCTGCTCCACGTGCTGATCGCCTTCACGCCACTGTATTACTTCGTCGTGGCTGGGTTAATCGGTGCACCGGCGGAGATTATCGAGCCGGCCCGCATCGGACTGATGATCATGACACCCTGGACGTGGTCCATTGCCTACCGCCGCTTTAATCAGGGCGTGCTGATCCGCTTTGGCCACTCACGGTCGGTCGGGTTCGGGACGGCGGTCCGGCTGACTGCCGATGGACTGGTGCTGTTGATAGGCTATCTCATCGGCACTATCCCCGGCGTTGTCGTTGCGGCCAGTGCTTTGGCTGCCGGGGTGATCAGTGAGGCCATCTACGCCGGGCTGCGCGTGCGACCTGTGCTGCGCGACCAAGTCAGGCAAGCCGCGCCTGTCAGGCAGCCCCTGACCTTCCGCACCTTCCTGGACTTTTACATCCCGTTGGCGATGACTTCGCTGTTGTATTTGTTGGTGCAACCCATCGGCAGCGCCGCCCTCAGCCGTATGCCCCATGCCCTGGAATCGCTGGCCGTATGGCCGGTTGTCACCGGGTTGGTCTTTATGTTGCGGAGCCTGGGCTATGCCTACAATGAAGTCGTCGTTGCCATGCTGGATGAGCCGGGTACAAGGCTCTACCTGCGCCGTTTCACGGCCTGGCTGGTTACTTTAACAACGGCTTTGCTGCTGGCCATAGCCGGCACGCCCCTCTCGGAGCTCTGGTTCAGGCGGGTGTCAGCCCTGAGTCCAGTGCTGACCACGCTGTCTCGCCAGGGCCTGTGGATGGCCTTACCCATTCCAGCTCTGACTGCCTTGCAGAGCTGGCATCAAGGCAACCTGGTGCATAGCCGCCGTACGCGTGATGTCGCCGTGGCCACAGTCATCTTTCTGTTGACCGACAGCGTCATCTTGTGGGCCGGTGTGGCCTGGAGTCAGGTCACCGGGTTGTACGTTGGCCTGGTAGCTTTTGGGGCCAGTATGCTCATGCAAAACATCTGGCTGTGGCAACGCAATCGCCCGACGATACAGGCTCGTTACGCCCGAAGGGAGATCTGAGCGATGATAACCGTTGAGGAGGCTCGCCGCCTGTACATGGCGAACGACGCCGCCCACGATTTCGATCATGTGCTGCGGGTGCTGGCCCTGGTGGAGAGGATTGGGCAGGCAGAGGGGGCGGATCTGGAGATTGTGCGGGCGGCAACTCTGTTACATGACGTGGCCCGCGCCGAGGAGGAGAGCGGCGGTGCCTGCCATGCCCAGGCTGGAGCTCAGCGAGCCCGCCAAATCCTGCAGGGCCACCCTCCCCAAAAAGTCGAAGCGGTGGCCCAGGCCATCGCCAGCCACCGCTTCCGCAAAAAATCTACCCCCCAAACTCTGGAGGCTCAGGTCCTCTACGATGCGGACAAGCTGGACGCCATCGGGGCTGTTGGCGTGGCCCGCGCTTACGCCGTTACCGGTCGGACGGGACGACACTTCTGGGGACCGGTGCCGGCCGACTACCAGGGGGAAGCCCAGGGCACGCCTGAGCACACCGCCGTCCACGAGTTCGTCTTCAAATTGTCGCGCCTCAAGGAGACCCTCTTCACCCCTACGGCCAGGGCCATCGCTGAAGAACGCCACCGCTACATGGTCGAGTTCTTCGCCCGGCTGGAAAGGGAAGTGAAAGGGGAGCTGTGAAAGAGACACCCTGTTACGAAAGGGTCAGCGTCTTCGTGAGCCTGATCATGCTCGGCCTGGCCCTCATGTCTGAAATGGAGTTGCCTGCCAGGACCTTTTCGTTCTATGTCCTGGGGTCGTTGGCCTCTATCCGACTCTCTGCGACAGAGCTGATGGCGGCCCTGCTGGCCGGTCTGCCCGCCTCGGTGCCCGGGGTCACCGTCAACCGTCTCTGCGCCTCGGGTCTCGAGGCGGTCGCGCAAGCGGCACGGGCCATCGTCACCGGCGAGGCCGAGCTCGGGATCGCCGGCGGGGTCGAGAG
>JBBIJG010000051.1:0-10085 GCA_037446095.1 Caldilineae bacterium | reverse complement strand
CCACGGGGGAGGGGGACGGCTGACCCAGATGCTCATCGAGCGGATGTTTCTGCCTACCTTCCACAACCCGGCTCTGGAGACCCTTCACGATGGAGCCATTCTGGAGGTGGAGGGTGTCCGCCTGACCTTCACCACCGATTCCTTTGTGGTCAGCCCCCTCTTTTTCCCCGGCGGCGACATCGGGGAATTGGCGGTCAACGGCACGGTCAACGACCTGGCCATGTGTGGCGCCCGCCCTCTATACCTCTCCCTGGCCCTCATCCTGGAAGAAGGGTTCCCCATGGAGGACCTGTGGCGGGTGGTGCGCTCCGTTCAGAAGGCGGCAAGGGAAGCAAAGGTGGAGGTGGTGACTGGCGATACGAAAGTGGTGGACCGCGGGAAGGGTGACGGCGTTTTCATCAACACCTCCGGGGTGGGGATCATCCCCAAGGGGGTGGATATCGCTCCTCGGCGGGTCCGTCCAGGGGATGTGGTGTTGATCAGCGGGGCCATCGCCGTCCACGGCATTGCCATCCTCTCGGTGCGGGAAGGACTGGCATTCGAGACAACCGTGGAGAGCGATACGGCTCCTCTCAACGGGCTGGTGGAAGCGCTGCTTCGAGTCGCTGGACCAGAGGTGCACGTGCTGCGAGACCCTACCCGGGGCGGAGTAGCCAGTGCCCTCAATGAGATTGCCGCCAGTGCCAAAGTGGGCATTGTGCTGGAAGAGGCCCATCTCCCCATTTGGGACGAGGTGAAAGGAGCCTGTGAGATCCTGGGGCTGGACCCCCTCTATGTAGCTAACGAGGGCAAATGTCTGGCTATCGTGGCTCCGGAGGCGGCGGAAGCAGCTCTGGAGACGATGCGTGCCCATCCGCTGGGCAGAGAGACAGCCATTATCGGGCAGGTGGTGGAGGATCATCCTGGCACCGTGATTCTGCGCAGCCGGGTGGGAGGGAAACGGGTAGTGGATATGCTCAGCGGCGAGCAACTGCCCCGTATCTGTTGAGGCGTGACCATTTGGCTCACCTCAGGAGGCGCCACTGAAGTGCACCCTGCGATCGTCAGTCCTGGGCTATGCGCCAACCAGGGCCCTCATTTTTTGACACCCCACCCGATTTGTGATATTATTCACACAGCCTGAAGTGATGCCCACTTTCAGAAGTGACCATCACCTGCGGCGTACCCCTTACCCCTGAGCACCCGGCTGAGTGTTCGGGCCAAAGGCTCACATTGAGGGGGAAGCCCGCTGCGCAGACTCGAAAGTCCTGGAAATCCTGGAAAGGTGAAAGATTATGCCGTTAAAAGTCATTGACAAGAAAAACATGGCTTCTTTTGTGACAAGTCTCATGAAAGAGAGGGAGGTTGTAGGGCCGGTGGCCAAAGACGGCAAGTTCGTCTTCAGCCCAATAGATGACTACTCCCAACTGCGTCTGGATTGTCCTATCACCCTGCTGCCCCCCAAGCAGTTTTTCCTCCCGCATGAGGAGCCCATCCTCAAATACAAGCTGGGTGAGGCGGTGCGGAGTGAGCCGGTGATTGAGGCCCCACCTCGGGCGATTATCGGTATGCACCCCTGTGACATTAATGCCACCTGGCTCCTCGACCTGGCCTTCTCCACCGATAACCTGGACACCAATTACATGGAAAAGCGCAAGAAAGCCATCATCATCGGGCTCGACTGCAACCAGCCTTGTGATGAGCACGCTTTCTGCAAAAGTATGGGCACCCTGACCGTGGAAGGGGGGTATGATCTGTTCCTGACCGACATTGGGGATGCCTATGTGGTGGATTACGGCTCCCCAACGGGGATGGAACTCCTGGCCCGACATAAGGGGGCGCGAGAAGCGACCGGGGCAGACATGGCCCGCTTCCGAGCTGTCCAGGATGCCAAATGGCCTAAATTTACTTACAAGCTGGAAATGAGCATCAGCGAACTGCCCAACCTGCTGGGAATCAGCTACGACAGCCCCCTCTGGGAGGAACTGGGGAAGAAATGTCTGGCCTGCGGGGCCTGTACCCTGGTTTGCCCCACCTGCTATTGTTTCGACATCGTAGACAGGCTGGCCCTCAACCTGAAAGAAGGGCAACGCCTGCGCCGCTGGGACTCCTGCCAGCTACCCGAGTTCGCTACCGTGGCCGGAGGGGAGAACTTCCGCAAGGCCCGCTCCAGCCGACAGCGCCATCGGTTCTTCCGGAAGGGGAAATACCTGACAGAAATGTTTGGTAAGGTGGGTTGCGTGGGCTGTGGGCGCTGTGCGCGTTCCTGTCTGGTGCACATAGACCCCGTGGAGGTGTACAACACATTGAAACGCACTGGCATTCCCGGCGGCTGGGCCCAACGGGAGGTAGCAGCCTATCAACAAGGGTCTTGACCCAACTGGACTTTGGACAACGGCTTCCTGTCGGCAGGGCGACGCCCCACAGAAGTCACCTTTTGCGGACAGAGTCTTTCAAAGCTCAGTTTTCCAAAGCCCCGCACCTTTAGGGTTTTTGCGGGAGGCTAAGATATGACGGATCAAGGTATCAGCTCTCTGTATCAGCCTACTCTGGCGGAGATGGTGAAGATAGAACAACTGACCGAGAAGGAGAAACTCTTCACGCTGTATCTGAAAGATGGGCGTGACCTGGGACATCGCGCCGGTCAGTTTGTGGAAGTCTCGGTCTTTGGCATCGGTGAGGCCCCTATCTCCGTTACCTCCTCACCCACCCGCAACGGCACTTTTGAGCTGTGCGTGCGCCAGGTGGGAGATGTCACGCGGGCTTTGCACCGCCTGGAGCCAGGTTCCATCGTGGGTATTCGTGGGCCTTTCGGCAACGGCTTCCCCGTGGAAAAGATGAGGGGCAAGGACCTCCTTTTCGCTCCCGGCGGCCTGGGCCTGGCTCCCCTGCGCTCCCTCATCCAGCAGGTCTTGGACGAGCGGGAGTCTTTTGGACGGGTCATCATCCTCTATGGGGCCAGAAATCCTTCAGAACTCCTGTTCCGGGATGAACTGGCCCATTGGGAGGCCAGGGACGATGTAGAGCTTTACGTCACGGTGGACCGAGGAGATGAGAATTGGACCGGCCATGTGGGAGTGATCACCACCCTCTTCCCTGAAATCACCATCAACCCCCGCAACACCATCGCTGTGACGGTGGGTCCGCCTGTCATGTACCGGTTTGTGCTCATCGAACTTCTGAGCAAAGGGATTCAGGACGGCAACATCTTCCTCTCACTGGAGCGCAGGATGAAGTGCGGCCTCGGCAAATGCGGTCACTGCCAGATCAACAACGTATACGTCTGCCAGAAGGGCCCTGTCTTCAGCTATGCTCAATTGAAAGAGCTACCGGAAGCGATATAAGGGCTCGCGTAGCGAAGCCTGGGGAGCTTGAGGGGTACCCCCTTACTTCCTGAGAGCGAGGCTAGTGGGCCAATGCTCCACAACCTGGAAGGGAGCGGGAGTTTGGGAGAGGACACCCCCCACACCTCCTGAGCTGCTGCGCAGGCCTGACCTAAGAGGAGAGAATGGAGAATGATGAAACCCAAAATTGCGATTTTCGACTTTGGGTGCTGTGAAGGTTGTCAGCTCCAAATCGTTAATCTGGAAGAAGAACTGCTAGATCTGATCGGGTTGGTAGATGTGGTCAGTTGGCGAGAGGCCATGACGGGACACTCTGACGACTATGACATCGCCATCGTCGAAGGGTCTATCACCCGCGAAGCAGAGATGGAACGGCTGAAGGGTATCCGCCAAAAGGCCAAAGTCCTGGTGGCTTTGGGCGCTTGTGCGCACATCGGCGGCATCAATTGCCTGAAGAATTTTTTCGATATGGACGAAGTGCTGGAGTACGTCTACGGCAAAGACGCCGGACACTTCGACACCATCCCTGCCCGACCCTTGAGCGCCGTGGTGCCGGTGGATTACGCTGTCCCTGGCTGCCCCATTGACCGCAGGGAGTTTCTGGAAGTGGTCAAGGCGTTGCTCCTGGGCAAGAAGCCCCCCATCCCCAATTATCCGGTCTGTGTAGAATGCAGAGCGAAGGGCAACGTTTGTGTCTTTGACAAAGGGATGACCTGCCTAGGGCCGGTAACGCGGGCTGGCTGCGGGGCCATCTGCCCCACCTATGGCAACAAGTGCGAAGGTTGCCGGGGCCTGGTGGACGACCCCAACCTCGACTCCCATAAAGAGGTGCTGCAAGAGCATGGCCTCAGCGTGGAGCAAATCCTGCACAGCTTCCGCATGTTTGACGGCTACATGGAGGTGGCCAGATGAGAGACGGCAAGATCAACGTCCACTACGTGACGCGCGTGGAAGGGCACGGCAACATTGTGGTGGATCTGAAAGACGGGGCTGTCAAGGAGCTGCGCTGGGAGATACCCGAAGCGCCCCGCTTCTTTGAAGCCATGGTGCGGGGCCGCAGCTACGCCGATGCCCCCCATATCACCTCCCGCATCTGTGGCATTTGCTCCATCGGCCATACCATAGCCTCCTTGCAAGGGATTGAAGCGGCTTTGGGCGTCCAGCCCTCAGAGCAGACGGTTCTTTTGAGGAAGCTGATCTTGCACGCTGAGACGGTACAGAGTCATACCCTGCACGTCTTTTACCTGGCCACTCCTGACTTCCTGGGGGTAAACAGTGTCGTGCCTCTGGCCACCACGCACAGGGAAGACCTGCTGCGGGCCATCCGTTTGCACCGCCTGGCCAACGAGTGGAGCGACCTGCTGGGTGGCCGCACCACCCATCCCATCAACCTGGTGGTCAACGGCTGGACCCGCCTCCCTGCGCCGGATGAACTGCGGGGCCTGCGCCAGCGCATCACAGAGGCCATCCCTGATCTGGAAGCCTGGGTGGGGATCTTCAAAACCCTGGAGATCCCCAACTTCCAGCGGGAAACCGAGTACCTGGCCCTTCAGCGGGACGATGAGTACGCTTTCTACAACGGCGTCATCGCCTCTACCGATGGCGGCACGACCCCGGTGCCTCAGTACAGGGAGAAGATCCACGAGTTCGTTGTACCCCACTCCACGGCCAAGCACGCCAGAGCGGCCCGCGAATCCTTCATGGTCGGTGCACTGGCCCGCTTTAACAACAACTACGAGAAGCTCTCCCCGCTGGCCCGCTGGGCAGCCGAGGAAATGGGCCTGAAGCCGATATGCTATAACCCCTTCATGAACAACGTTGCCCAACTGGTGGAAGTGGCTCACTGCCTGGAGGACAGCATGCGCCTCATCAACGAGCTTCTGGCCAGGGGCATCAAGGAGGAAGACCGCAGCGTCGAGGTCAGGGGTGGCACTGGCGTCGGGGCGACAGAGGTGCCGCGGGGTATCCTTATCCACGAATACACCCTGGATGACCAGGGGACTATCACCGGGGCCAACCTGATCATCCCCACCAACATGAATCACAACAACATCGAGCGGGACCTGAAGGCTCTGGTGCCGGCTATTGTGGGCCAGTCTCAGGAGGAGATTACCCTGGCCCTGGAAATGTTGGTGCGAGCTTATGACCCCTGCATCTCGTGCTCGACCCATCTCTTGAACGTCAGGTTCGCATGATTCGTACTTAGAGCGTGTCTGAGAAATCGGGATGAGAGGATCGCAAGGCCCGAAGTGCCATAGCGTCCTTCGTGGCTTGGTGCCTTTGTGGTGAATTTTCAGACTCGTTCTGAGGCGTGAGAAATACACCCGGATTCTTAGCAACCTACGAACACGTATCATGTTATGAGGAGGAAACAACCATGGCCAACGAGAAAATCTTGGTCGTTGATGACGACCCGGATTTGGTGGAGGTGATCAGGCTGACTCTGGAGGCCAAAGGTTACCAGGTCTTTAGCGCGGCCAGTGGCACAGAGGGACTGGCCAAGGTCAAGGAGATCCAGCCCGATCTGATCATCCTGGACGTGATGATGGATTACACCACCGAGGGATTCCAGGTTTCTTTGCAGTTGCGGAGCCCTGATCCCAGGTCGGAGTATGCCCCCTATAGCAAAATCCCGATCCTGATGTTGACCGCCATCCACGCGACGACACCGCTGCGCTTTGCGCCAGACAAGGATTACCTGCCTGTTGACGATTTTGTCGAAAAGCCCCTGGAGCCCAACGCCCTGGTGCAGAAAGTGGAGAAGCTATTGGGAAAATAAATGGCTCAGCCGCTCCCGCTGGATTTGTAATCCAGCAGGAAAACGGGCAGAATTTGAGCGGATTGGGGTGTTTTGGGCTTGGATTGCAAATCCAAGCCGAGCAGGGTGAGCAGTTACAAAATGGAAGAAAAAGGGGGTGTATTCCCCAGAACGCCAGTTGAAGAAGAACTGATCGGGCGGGTTGTATGGCAGGTCCAATTGAGATGGTTGGCTGCCGCAGGTGTCCTGGCTGCGACCTGGATCGCCAGCTCCATCCTGAAGGTCCGACTTCCGACACGGCCACTCTATGCCCTGGGCCTGTTTATCCTTTTTTACAATGTCCTTTTCCGCCTTTTCTTGCTTCGGCTCCCGTACCCAAGCCGGACCAGGTCTTTAGGGTACATTCATAGGGCCCTTTTGCCCTTTAAGTGGCTGGAGGGGGAAGCTCTTGCCACAGCCACTATCTTTGACCGGTTTGCCAAAGTCCAGACCGGCATAGACTGGGTGGCTATGATTTTGCTGGTCCACTTATCGGGAGGCGTGGAGAGCCCCCTCCTGTTCTATTTCATCTTCCATCTCATTATTGCCTCTATCTTGCTCTCACCTCTGGCCTGTTATTTCTTTGCTACCCTGGCAGCTCTCGCGGTGGGAGCTCTGGCCATCGTGGAATATGTGGGGCTTGTCCCTCACATTTCTTTAGGTTTCATTCCCGCTCCTCTTTATCAAAATGGCTTGTACATCGCCAGCGTCCTCTTCTTCTTCACAACGTGTCTTTACATCTCCGTCTACCTGGCCACCTCGGTCACCACCAACCTCCGCCAGAAAGACCGGGAGTTATTGCGCTTGCAGCAGAAGCTGTCCAGCGCTTACCAGCGGATACAAAGTCTGTATGAGGTGACCCAAACCGTCAGCTCGACCCTCAACCTGGAGGAGGTATTGAACCTCATCGCTCAAAGCGCGGCTGAGGCGATGCGAATCAAAGCCTGTACCATCAGACTGCTGGACGAAAGCGGCCAGATTGTGGATACCGTCGCCGCCTATGGGCTCAGCGAGCAGTATTTGACCAAGGGGCCGATAGACATCCAGAAGAGCCGCCACATCTATCAGGCCCTCTCCCTTGGTCAACCGACCATCATCGCCGATACATCTCGGGATGACCGCCTTCAATATCCGACAGAGGCCCAGGCCGAGGGAATAAGCTCCATGCTTTGCGTCCCGCTCATTATCAAGAGTCGGGCTGAAGGGGTCATTTGTGTCTATGACACGGAACCGAATCGCTTCAATGAGAGCGATGCGGAGTTCCTCTCCGCCCTGGCCAGCGCAGGGGCCATCGCTATCAAGAACGCCAGGGCTTATCAGGCTTTGGAGGTGGCCAACAAGGCCAAGTCCGAGTTTGTGCAAATGGTCACCCACGAACTGCGCTCCCCCCTTTCCGCTGTACAGAGTATGTTAAGACTTCTGGAACAGGGCTATGTAGGCCCCACGACCCCCAAGCAGCAGGACCTCATCCGGCGCTCGAAACGGCGTATCTCCTTCTTGCTGGCGTTGGTGAGCGATCTCTTGGACCTGGCCGCCGGCAAGATGAGGCAATTTGGGGGTGAGAGGAGAGAAGTGGTACTCAACGCAACCATTGCCAGGGTGATTGAGCTGATGCAAACCAGCGCCGAAGAAAAGGGTCTGGAGTTGAAAGTGGAGATGCCAGAGGAACCCCTCACTCTCATGGGGGTCGAAGAAGGATTGGAGCGGGTTTTCATGAACCTGGTAAGTAATGCTATCAAGTATACTCCCACTGGCGGTTCAGTGGCGGTGAAGGCATGGAGCGAGAATGGTCAAATTAAAGTAGAGGTTTCCGATACAGGGATTGGCATCCCGGAAGAAGCCCTGCCGCGCATCTTCGATGAATTCTACCGCGCTAAGAATGCCAAGGCGGTAGAAATGGAAGGGACGGGCCTCGGATTGGCCATTGCCAAGGATGTGGTTGAGCAACACGGCGGCCAGATCTCGGTGAAAAGCACGCTCGGAGAGGGGAGCACCTTCTGTGTGACCCTCCCCCGATAAGAACACCAGGCCGGCCCACGCCTTTAGGGGTAAGAAGTGTGCAGACAGAAGATTAAAATCGGTGGTATCATCCAGAAACGCAATCTGGCCAAGATCGGTGTGATGTCTATTCCCGACCGGCCTGGTGTGGCCGGTGCGATTTTCAGCGCTCTGGGTTCCAGAGGCATCAATATTCCATTCATCGTTCATAACATTGATCTCAATAATTTAGACAATATTGTTATCTGTGTGGCGCGGGAAGACTTGGCTCCGGCTCTGGAGGTGCTTCACTCTGTCAAAGAGACGGTCGGGGCGAAAGAGATTGTGTATAACGGCGAGGTGGGGATTGTCTCCATGTTTGGGCCTCACTTTGGGGAGCGGCCGGGTATCGCCGGTGCGATGTTCTCGGCCCTGGCCTCGGCTGGCATCAACATCCTGGCCATCAGCACTTCTATCTCCAGCACCTCCTGTCTTATTGACGCCAGGGACATGGACGAGGCAGTGCGGGCCTTGGAAGAAGCCTTTGAGTTGCCTTAAGATCGCGTTTCTTTCCAGGAGGGAAGGGTTATGAACATCACCGGTTTAAACTGGACAGCCATTGCGTCGCCGATCATCATGGTCGTCACCGCGCTGGTGGTTCTTTTGGCCGAACTGTTCATCAGGAAGAAGAGCCTTTTAGCCTATCTCAGTCTGTTGGGCATCCTGGTGGCGGCGGCCTCGTGGCCCATCCGGGACGGCACGGCACCCATGTTCCAGACCATGGCCGTAGCCGACGGCTACAGCCTGTTTTTGAATCTGGTCTTCCTGGTGACGGCCGCCCTTTCGGTTCTGATTTCTATCCCCTACCTTGTCCGCGAAGGGATAAACTATGGCGAGTACTATGCCTTGCTTCTCCTCGCCACAGGCGGCATGATGCTCATGGGCTCGGCCACCGACTTGATAGTGGTTTTCCTGGCTCTGGAGATTCTGTCTCTTGCTCTTTACGTCTTGGCGGGCTTTAACCGCCAGGACTTGAAGTCCGGTGAGGCGGCTCTCAAATATTTCCTGCTGGGCGCTTTTGCTTCAGGCTTTTTGCTCTACGGCATCGCCCTGATCTATGGGGCGACCGGCACCACCAACCTGGCGGCGATAGTGGACTTCCTGACGGGGACCGGCACGACGTCCGGGACTTACTTGTTCGTCGGCCTGGGGTTCCTCCTGGTGGGTTTTAGCTTCAAGATCGCCCTGGTGCCTTTCCATATGTGGACCCCCGATGTCTACGAAGGTGCACCCACTTCGGTGACGGCCTTTATGTCGGTGGGGGCCAAAGCGGCAGGTTTTGCCGCTCTGGGGCGCCTCCTGCTTTACGCTTTCCCCACTCTGGTCCGGGACTGGAACGGGGCTCTGGTGGCCCTGTCCATCTTGACGATGACCCTGGGCAACCTGGCGGCCATCGCCCAGACCAACATCAAACGGATGCTGGCCTACTCCAGCATCGCCCATGCCGGCTACCTTCTCATTGGCCTCATCGCCGCCAATGAGGCCGGGCTGGCGGGCCTCCTCTTCTATCTGCTGGCTTACGCTTTGATGAACGTGGGGGCCTTCGCCGTAGTCATTGCGGTGGGCAGCAAGGGCCAGCCCAACCTTGAGCTCTCCGACTATGCGGGTCTGGGAGCCCGCCAGCCTTTGCTGGCGGCAGCCATGGCCGTCTTTATGTTCTCCCTGGCCGGCGTTCCCCCCCTGGCCGGGTTCTTTGCCAAATTCTACATCTTCAGTGCGGCTGTCCAGGCCGGCCTGGCAGGGCTGGCTATCATTGGGGTGCTGAACAGCGTCGTCTCTGCCTTCTTCTATCTGCGGGTGATCGTCTATATGTACATGCGGGAGCCCGTTGTGGCAGCCAGGCCCCTTCTCGCTCCATCTTTGGCCCTGGCTATTGCCCTGGCCACCTTGGGGACTATGGGGTTGGGTCTCTTGCCCACACCTCTGTT
>JBBIJG010000050.1:9832-10103 GCA_037446095.1 Caldilineae bacterium | reverse complement strand
GGTCTTCATGGGTCTGACCCTGCGCCACGACAAGCCCCATCTCTGCCGGGCTGTGCTGGAGGGAGTAGCCTACGGTCTCCGGGATTCACTGGAATTAATGAAAAAACTGGGGCTGGAGATTCACCAGATCCGCGCTTCGGGGGGTGGGGCGCGCAGCGAGCTATGGCGCCAGATCCTGGCCGACGTCTTCGACACCGAGCTGGTGGTGATCAACGTCACCGAAGGGGCAGCTTATGGGGCGGCCCTGTTAGCCGGAGTGGGAGCCAGAATC
>JBBIJG010000050.1:955-9808 GCA_037446095.1 Caldilineae bacterium | reverse complement strand
GCCTGCCAACAGGCCATCCGGGTGGTCCAACGCACCGAACCCGTCAGGGGAAACGCCGCCCTCTATGGCGCGTTCTACCCTGTGTACCGTGCCCTGTACCATGCCTTGAAGCCCAGCTTTGACCAGATATCGCAAGTAGTGAGCCAAGGCCGGTAGAGACGAGTAGCCTCAGCATATACCGTAGAGGGAGAGGGTCACTCACCCCCGCCTGTTTCGGCGACGCGGGGGTGTTGTATTTCCGCCTGAATGAGCAGGCCGCCATCGGCCTGGTTCTGCAACTTTAGACGCCCACCCAGGAGGGCCACCCGCTCACTGATGCCCAACAGACCGTAGTGTCCCTCGGCCGAAAGGGCGGAGAGGTCGAAATCCTTGGCCAGACCCCGGCCGTTGTCGGCAATGGAGAGCATCAGCGTGCGCGGTGAGGTGTGCTTGAGACTGAGCTGCACCGCAGTGGCCTGGGCATGTTTGCGCACATTGCTCAGCCCCTCTTGCACGATGCGAAAGATGGAGAGTTCAATGGCTTCCGGCAGACGTCCCAGGTTGGCATCCAGGTCGAGGGTTACAGAGATACCCGTGCGCTTGGCCCAATCATGGATGTACGATTGAAGCGCCGCCCCCAGGCCCAGGCTGTCAATCGTCGGCGGACGCAGGTTGCCGCAGATGTGCCGCAGGTCATCTACCAGCACCCGGATGCTGTCGCGAATGCCGGCCAGTTCGTCCCTAAGCGCTGGGGTCACCGACTCCTCTGCACCAATCTCTTCTAGCTGATAGTTCACACTCAGCAGATCCTGGATGACCTGGTCATGAATCTCGCGGGCCAGGTGTTTGCGCTCCTGTTCGAGTTCGGTCAAGAGCCGACGCTGGGCATCCTGCAAGGCTACGTTGGCACTATCGAGGGCATTGATCTGTTCCGCCAGTTGGTCAATCAGTTGCCGGTTCAGCGCATCCTGAGCAGCCAGGTCTCTCTCCAAGAGGGTCTGGCTCTGGCGCAATTTTTCGGCCTGCTCACGGGCGCGATAATAGCTGTCCAGGGCCCAAATGATGGGCGTGAGTCGCTGACGATCGGTGGTGCCCACCATCGCCGCCACGATTTCTTCGCGGTCGGCTTCGTCGGTGTGATGCTCGGCTACCCGACGTCCCTGACGCAGGATGATGATGCGATCCGTGACGGCCAAAAGGTGATCCAGATTGTTGCTGCTGAATATAACGGCTGTCCCCTGCTGTTGCCAGGTCTGAATAAGGGCGAGAAGTTTCTGCTGATAGGCATAGCCCAGCAACAAGGTCGGGTCGTCAATGATAATCAGCTTGGCCGGGCGGATCATGGCCCGGGCGATAGCAATCATCTGGCGTTGCTCACCGGACAGGTTGGCCACCTTTTCACGCAGCGAGCTAAAGGGCACGTCCAATTGGCTCAGGATGCGGGCTGCCTCCTGATCCATCCGTCGTCGGTTGGGTATTTTCAGCCATCCGCCCGGCGCGGGCCAGCCGATTTCGCTTCCCAGGAAAACATTGCGGCTGATGTCCAGATGCTCGGCCAGATCCGGCTTCTGATGGATGACCTCAATGCCCAGCGCCCGGGCCCGAAAGGGACACCGCAGCCGCCGACCCTCGAAATAGATGTCACCCTCATTGGGGGCGTAAAAGCCGGCCAGCACCATGGAAAGCGCCGATTTACCCGATCCGCTCACGCCAGCGAGCCCTACCACCTCGCCCGGGTAAACCTCCAGGCTCACCCCCTGTACAGCCGATAGGGTGCCGAAACTCTTGGAGAGGTTGATAGCCCTTAATAACGGTTCCATTTGATCTGTCGCCGCCAATGGTCCAGCAAAATAAAGGCCAGGATCATCGTCCCCAACACCGCCGTCTGCCAGTAGGCCGAGAGTCCCAAAAGCACCAGGCCGTTGCGGAGCATCTGCATGACAGCTGCGCCTAGCAACACCCCCAGAACGCTTCCTTCACCGCCGAATAAACTGGTTCCTCCGATCACAGCAGCGGCAATAATGTCCAGTTCGTAGCCAATGGCCGCCATCGGCGCAGCCACGCCCAGGCGGGCCGTCATGAGCAATCCCCCCATGGCCGTCAACACCCCACAGAGCGTGTAGACCAGGACCTTGATCCGAACGACATTGACCCCGGATGTGAGCAACGCCCGTTCGCTGTTGGCCAGAGCGTAGATATAGTTGCCCAACACGGTCCAGTCCATCATCAGGCTAACCAGCACGGCCAGGCCCAGCATGAAGACGAAGGGCAGGGGCAGGGACACAGAGCCCAGCGCCAAGTCGTGCTGGCCCAGCAGGCGAAACCCGTGAGGCAGATTGCGCACCGGCCACCCCCCCGTTAAGCCAAAGGTGATCCCTCGCGCTATACTCATCGTCCCCAGGGTGACGATGAAAGGGGGGAGCCCCACGCGACCGACCAGGAGGCCGTTGACCCAGCCCACCAGCCCACCAGTCAGCAGCCCGGCGGCAATGGCTAACGACACCGGCAGTTCGGCCGCCAGGCACCGGGCCGTAATGAGTCCAGCCAAAGCCATCACCGCCCCAACGGACAGGTCAATGCCGCCGATGATGATGGTCATACTCTCACCAAAGGCAGCGATGGCGATCCACGAAAACGCCCGCGAGATATTGGACAGATTATTCCAGGTTAAGAACGTATCAGTCCGCAGACTCAAGAAAGCACCGATGACCACCAGAAGAACGAACACGACGAGTTCATGACGACCGAGCAGGAGGTGCCAGAGCCCTCTCAGAGACTGAAGCAGACCCGGCCTTCCTTCGGTTGATGGCTGGTTGACAACGGGGTCGTCCATTTGGGAACCTTACACAATCACGTCATCTATGATCTGGGACAGCGTAGCCACATCCAGGTCTTTCTTGTCCAGGAAAGCGACAGCACCGGCCTCCAGGCCCAGACGATGAAATTCCCGATCGGGGTAGGCGCTGATGAGGATAATCCGTGACGGTGGCGACAGGGCTTTGATGCGCCGTGTACAGCAGATACCGTCTTCTTCACCCAGGATGACGTCTACGAGCACCAATTGCGGGGCGGCACGCTGAGCCAAGTAGACCGCTTCTCCGATGTTTTGGGCTTCATAGATCACGGCCTGAGGACACACTTTGCCGATCATCCGCCGCAATTGATGGCGATAGCGCGCGTTGTCGTCCACCAGCAACATCGTCACCCGTTGTTGCATAGGAGCCTCAGAGGGGACAGGGACCACAGGGGTTGTCCGTCGCGGCATAGCCAGCACTTCAGGGTGCTGGATGAGGTAATTGACGGCTTCCAGACGGCTTTGGACGCCAAGTTGCCGATAGAGCCGGGTGAGATGATTCTCGACCGTTTTGACACTGAGCTTCAACCGTCGGGCGATAGTCTGATTGTCAAATCCCTGTTGCAATAGACGCAGGATTTCACATTGACGCGCTGTCAGCGATGACAAAGACAGAGGCCCATCGGTGCAGCTCACCAGTTTGTCCACCAATGAGCTCGAGACCCATCGCTCACCGGCCAATACGCGCTGCACGGCCAGCCGCAGGTCGCTGAGGGACTGGTCCTTCAAATGGTAGCCATCAACGCCTGCCCTCAGGAGCCCATGCACGTAGACGTCGTCGTCGTAAGCACTGACGACCAGGATCCTCATGTTGGGATAGCGTTCCCGGATGTGGCGGATAGCTGCCACCGGCTCAAAGTCAGGCATGGTCACATCTATCAGCAAACAATCGGGCTGCAGTTGGGCCAGGGCCTCAAAGAGCGCGGGGCCATCTCCGACCTCGCCCACGATTTCCAGATTGGCCATTTCTTCCAGCGCCTTGCGGATGCCCGCCCGTACAACGGCGTGGTCGTCCGCAAGGAGGATGCGCACCTTACTCATGCTTCTATTATACCACTATTTGGAGTTGTTGCCCACCCATCGGGGTGTCAAGAGATAGGGGGGAAACCCCCTCCAGGCATAGGGGAAATCCTATAGGCTCTGAGGGGGTCAAGGGGATGCAAAATAACCGCATTCCTGCTATACTAGATACAAGCCTGGCGATCAACGGCCAGACGGCCAGAGCGGAGTTTCGCTTGAAAGCTTGCCTTTTGATTTTCTGCAGTGGCACCTTTCCTGATCCTCCCTGCTGCTATCTGCGGTTGTAGTATTAAGTTCACCCACGTTTTCTCCAACGTCCTATTACTCTACCGGGAAAGGAGGGAGCGCCTATGGATTGATAAGGTGTAGCATAAGTTCGATTCTTACTAAACAAAAGGAGGAGTAAGATGTTCAAGAAAAGTATAAGTCTCTCTATGGCGGTGGCGCTTTTGAGCGTGGTCGTTGCTGGATGCGGTCCTACCCCAACGCCTCAGGTAATCAAAGAGACCGTGGTGGTCAAAGAGACGGTGGTAGTGGCCGGCACGCCACAGGTCAAAGAAGTCGTCAAGGAAGTTGTCGTTACAGCTACTCCATTGCCGGAGGAGAGAAAGCTGGAGATCTTCCACTGGTGGACTGCTCCGGGTGAGAGGGAAGCGGCTGACGCCATGTTCAAAGCGCTGAAAGACAAGTACCCGGACATAGAAGTGGTAGAAAACCCGGTGGCTGGTGGCGGTGGGGTGAGCCATCGCGTCATCTTGCAGGCCCGGATGTCGGCTGGCATCCCGCCTGACACGTGGCAGACGCTTGGTGGGGCCGAGCTCAAGGCCTACGTAGACGGCGGCTACCTTGTGCCACTGGATGACCTCTGGAAAGAACTTGACTATGCCAAGGCGATCCCGGGGCCGCTGGCCAATATGGTCACTATGGACGGGCACCCCTACATCGTCCCGCTCAACATCCATATCCAGAACATCCTGTACTACAACAAGGCTCTGTTTGAAGAACTGAAGCTTGAGCCGCCGAAGAATTATGAGCAATTGATAACCGCCTGCAAGGCTATCAAGAAGGCCAGGCCCGAAATGTCACCCATCGCATTGGGCACCAAAGAGAAATGGGAGGCGGCCTTTGTTCTGGATGCTCTCCTCCTTGAGCTGGGTGGGCCGGAGTACTATGTGAAACTGTACAAGGGCGAGGTGGACGTGACGAAGGACGAAACCTTCAGGAAAGCTTTGGAAAGGTTAAAGGAGCTGAGCCAGTACTTCAATAGCGACCACGCCGCCCTCACCTGGGACCAGTCAGTCGGCATGGTAGGGGCCGAGGATGCGGGCATGGTGACCATGGGGACCTGGGCCATCGGTGCCTTTGTCAAAGGCAGTGGTTGGGAGCCGGGTAAAGATTTCGGCGCTGTCACCTTCCCGCAAGAGCCGGAAAGAATCTTGCTGGGCCATACGGACGCTTATGGCCTGGCCAAAGGCGCGCCGCATCCAAAGACCACGTTAGACTGGCTGAGAGTCGTGGCCTCACCGGAACTGCAAATCCCCACCGACGTGACGCAAGGCGGCATGTTCGCCAGACTGGATATTGACCCTAAAGAATTCCCTGACCCGATCCGCCAGGAGATGCAGAGCTATCTCCGGGACAATCCGGACAAGCTGATCCTGGACCAGCACGGCAGCATTGCCCCCTATGCCTTTACCTCAGCCTACTGGGATGCCATCGCTGCCTTCATTGCCGAGCCAGATGTGGATGCGACTATCTCCACCGTGGCCACTCTCTTCACAACTCACAAGGTCAAGGAAGAGGCGGCATGGTACCAGTGGCCCTAGGAAGCTGCTTGACCTGAAACCGGCTTGCTGACGCTAATGTCAGTACCTGAAGGTAGGGACGTCCTTCGGGGCGTCCCTATCTGATTTTTGACTGTCTGCTCAAAGTGGTTATAATACGCTCTGACTCCCTGGGAGGTGAGCATATTGAACCAGATCCAAAAAACTCAGGCTAAGGCCGGGAGGCCCTGGCAACGCCTCAGCAGGCCCAGGCTAAGATTCAGCCCGGTGGATTTTTTGATTTTCCTCTTGCCCCTCTTGCTTCTGGTTATTCTCCTGTACGGGATGCTGGGGTGGACTTTTTATGTCTCCTTCGCCGACTGGGCCGGCGTAGCCCCCAACTATACTTTTGCCGGTTTGAAGTGGTATCAGATGATGGTAAAACTCGACCGATTTTGGGTGGACGTGGAGAATAACCTCAAATGGCTCATTCTGGGAGTGATGCCGACCGTTGTCGTCGCCCTTTTTATCGCCTATCTCCTGGAAATCGGACCGGCTCACGGGCTCGAATCCTACGTCAGGACGCTGATCCTTTACCCGGTGGCCATGTCGTTCCTGGTGAGCGGGACCATCTGGTCGTGGATGTATGAGCCGAACAAAGGGGTGTTTAACACCATCCTGAGAGGATTGGGGCTGGACTTTCTCACAGGGCGCTTTGCTACCAACCCCTCCACGGCCACTTACTGGTTGATACTGATATTCGTCTGGCAGTATCTTGGCTTTGCAGTCATCATTCTCCAGTCCTCTTTCAGAACCACCGAACTTCAGGAGATGATCGAAGCCGCCATTGTTGATGGAGCCTCCAGGCCCAGGATTCTGCTCCAGGTTATCGTACCTAACATCCGGGGAGGCATCCTGATCCTGGTCTCACTGCTGTTGATCTCAGCGCTCAAGGTTTTCGACATCGTCTACATCGTCACCTTTGGCGGGCCGGGTTATTCGACCGACGTGCTCTCCCTGCACATGCTCATCGCCACGTTCCAGCAGCACCTGGTGGCCTTGGGGGCCGGTCTGGGCGTGATCATATTTGCCATGGCTTTCATTATCATCGTCCCATACACTATTTACGCCTTCAGGAAGTGGTTCGAATGAAGATCAAAAACCCTACCCTTACCGTACTGGTTTGGCTCACCATCGCTGTCTTGACTGTAACATACGTGCTGCCGATGTACGTTGTGATCGTGACTTCGCTTAAGACACCGCCCGAGATATCTCAAAGGCAGTACCTGCTTCCCAGTATCAACTTGCACTTCGAGAACTATGTCCAGGCGTTCAAACTATCCGCTTCTTCTCTGCTCAACTCCTCGATCATTTCGTTCACCGTCACAGCCATGGCCGTTTTCCTTGGGGGCCTGGGAGGATATTACCTCAGCCGAACCCGGTCGCTTTTCGCCAAAGTCCTCTTCATCCTGGTGGGCATTGCCCTCTACCTGCCTTACCAGGTGATCCTGATTCCCCTGGTTCAGATCATGGCTAAAACGAGGCTGGCCCTCACCCACTTTGGATTAATCATCAGCTATCTTATTTTGAACGTACCTCTGGCTTCCGTCTTGATGGGAACTTTCTTCACGGCAATTCCCAGAGAGCTGGAAGAGGCGGCTGAAGTAGACGGGGCTTCCAGAGTACAGATTTTCTTCAGGGTCGTTTCACCCGTTGCCTTGCCCGCTTATGCTTCCACCGCCATCATCGTCTTTACCCAGGTGTGGAACGAGTTCCTGTTGGCTTTAACTCTTTCGACGCCGTACACGACGACCATTCAAGTCAAGCTGGCCGAGGTCAAAGGGACCTTCCTGGCGCTTTACAACATTCAGATGGCCGCCGCCCTGATTGCGTTGTGCGTTCCCCTCGTGTTTTTCCTGGCGTTAGGGCAATACTTTATCAGGGGCATCCTTGCCGGCGCGTTAAAAGGCTGAACCCCCTTTTCGCCGTGGAGGATCAAAGGAGGCCGCCTTTCCCAGGGCGGTCTCTTTCTTTCATGAAAACTTGCCTAAATAAGTCTTGCGTGGTAGGATATAGCAGGGGGAGAAAAGGATGGGGAAATATCCGTACATGCTGATAGCTATGGCCGTGGGAGCCTTCACCCTGGCCCGGTGCGGACCTACACCCACCAAGGTCCTACCACCCACCGAAAAACTGACCATCGCCTGGATTCCGAAGGCCCTGAACAACCCTGTGTTCGAGCTGGGACGGGAGGGGGCCTTCAAAAAGGCAGAGGAGCTGACAGCCGCCGGCCCCATCGCGGTGGAAGTGCTCTACGTTGGTTCTGTGGCCTCCGATGCAGCAGAGCAGGCCCGGGTAGTGGAAGATGTCATCGCCAAGGGCGTAGATGCCATCGGCATCTCCTGCAATGACCCCACGGCCTGCGAGGACCCCATCAACAAGGCAGTGAAAGCAGGTATCCCGGTGATGACCTGGGACTCCGACTCGCCCCAGAGCCAACGTTTCACCTACCTGGGAGTGGACAACTACCAGGGCGGCAAGGCGGCGGCTGACCTGCTGGTGCGCTTCATGGGGGAGAAAGGCAGAGTGGCTCTGCTCACCGGCGTGCCGGGGGCCCTCAATCTGGAGGAACGCATCCGCGGCTTCAGGGACGGTGTGGCCGCCTACCCAGACATCGAGGTCATCACCACCGTCTACTGCAACGATGACATTAACCTCGGCGTGCAGGTCGTGGAGGAAACCATGCAAGCCCATCCAGACCTTAACGGCTGGTTCTTTGTGGGGATGTGGCCCCTGTTTGCAGAACGGGGCTCCATGCCCCTGTGGGAAGACGCTTCCCTGCATAAAGGGTTGGTCAACATCGTCTTTGACACCCTGCCGGTGGAACTGGAGCTCCTGAAAGACAACTACGTCCACGGCCTGGTGGGCCAGAAATACTGGGGCTGGGGCTATGACACCGTCCAGATGATCTACGACTACATTGTGAACGGTGCCCGCTACGAATCCTGGACCGACTCTGGCATGGACATCGTCACCAAGTGCAATGTGGACGTCATGGCCGAGATGTGGGCGACCCAGGACTTCACCAAGACACTACCTGACCCCTATGCCTGCTTGCAATAGCCTTTCTTGAGGCCTGACATCAGGGTTGGCGGGAGAGCATTGAGCCTCTCGCCAACCCTCTTGTTCTCTGAAGCCTTTAGCTCGACAATATTAGATTTGCCATACGGTGCCTAC
>JBBIJG010000050.1:0-931 GCA_037446095.1 Caldilineae bacterium | reverse complement strand
GTGTTTTTGAGGGACCACGAATTAGCACTGCGCATGGAAGGTATTTCCAAAGCCTTCCCCGGAGTCCAGGCGCTGGATAATGTAGACTTCGAAGCGGCTGCTGGCGAAGTAGTGGCGCTGGTGGGTGAGAATGGCGCTGGCAAATCCACGCTTATGAAGATCCTCTGTGGGGCATACCGCAAAGATGTGGGTCGCATCTTTCTGCAAGGGCAAGAGGTGGAAATTGAAAGCCCTCACCATGCCCAGCAACTGGGCATCGCTATTATCTACCAGGAGTTCAACCTTACCCCCAACCAGAGCGTAGCTGCAAATATCTTCATTGGCCGCGAACCACGGCAGAGAGGCCTGGGGCAGCTCCTGAATCTGGTAGACCGCCACCGGATGGAACGAGAGGCCCAGGTCCTCCTGGAGCGCGTTGGGGCTCGCGTTCCCGCGTCCGCACTGATTCGCAATCTCTCTGTGGCCCAGCAGCAGATGGTGGAGGTAGCCAAGGCCCTGGCAGTGCAGGCCCGTATCATCATCATGGATGAGCCAACGTCTGCCCTGGGAGAGGACGAGACAGAAACCCTCTTCGGCATCATCCGTACCCTCAAAGAACAGGGTCTAGCTATCATCTTCATCAGCCACCGCCTGGAAGAGGTCTTCCGCATCGCCGACCGTGTAGTAGTGCTGCGAGATGGCCGGCGCGTGGGCAGCGCAGCCATCAATGAGACAACGCCCGATCGCATAATCCAATGGATGGTGGGGCGGGAACTGAAAGATATATTCCGTAAGGAGAAGACAGAAATCGGCGAACCGCTCCTGGAGGTGCGAGGGTTAACCCGCCGGGGTGTGGTGGAGGATGTGAGTTTCACCCTGCGCAAAGGGGAAATCCTGGGCTTCGCCGGCCTGGTGGGCGCCGGTCGAACGGAAACCGCGCGGCTACTCTTCG
>JBBIJG010000049.1:8250-10157 GCA_037446095.1 Caldilineae bacterium | reverse complement strand
ATAAGACGTTTTGAGATTCGAGAAGGAGGTATCGTTGTAGGAGCTCCATTCAAGGGGCGAGAAGCCTTGCTCAGTGGTAGCCCCCGTTCCGTCAGGTTTACCCGATAGTCGGATGCCACCGGAGAAACAGGATTTGCCTCCTGGCACAGGCTTCAAACTGGACCAGGCCCTTCGTTTAGCCTGACGATTTATCGTCGGGCGGAGCCTTTTCTTCGGGAGTTCCACTGATCACACTATCAATGGGGTAAGCAGTCATAAGGCGGATGGTCTGTTTGAAGCCCAGCTTCTTGAGCAGCTCCAGATTGCCGGCGGCGATCACGGACAGGTGGTTAGCTCCTTTGGCCTTGAACCTTTTGGCGATTTCACTGACCAGGGCGGTCCCAATGCCCCGGCGCTGATAGTTGGGATGCACCGAGATGACGCTGACTATGGCCCTTGAGCCATCGAAGACGCCCCTGATGAATCCGACGGCCTGGCCATTTTCTTCAGCGACCAGAAATTCCGCGGCCTCGCACTCGCGAACCCGCAACATGGCCTCTGGACCATCTATCTCCGGATGTCCGAATTGCAGGTTGGCCTTCAGGATTTCCACCAATTGGTCGCAATCGGCAGGCACAAAATCTCTGATCCGCATCTGGCCCCCTCCTATTGGAATTTCTGAGGTGCGACACACCCGACTCAATAAGCAGGTTCAATAGCATACAGGATGGTCATCAGCCGCTCGTAGTCATGCTTGAGGAGCGAGGCCAGCTCGCGGGCTGCTCGCTCCAACCACTCGGTATCCTCTCCCCGCTGCCGGTAGGTTTCTCGCACATGGGCAGCAATCAATTGCTCGGCTGAGACCTCACCGGAGGCTGAAAGAAGCAGGCGCAGGTAATAGAGCCGCTGGCTGAAAGCCTTCACTTCTTCGGCCGTGCACCGATACACCGAGTGGTGTAAAGGTGGTGGCTGGGGCGGCAGGTGTTGGTGAATGACGCCGTCCTCGACCCAGCCCACCAGAATGACGTTGAACTCGGTGTGCAGAATGCGTCGGAGCTGCGGATGGGCGTCGTAAATGGCCTCGTCGAAGATTTCTGTGGTGCTGCGGCGCACAGCCCGACGGCCTGGCTCGGGGCTGGTGGTGGTGCCATAGCTGACGATGCCGTAGGCGTAATCGGTTCCACCCACCTGGACTTTGACTAGGCTTCCCAAGGCCGGCGGCCGGTTCAATTCCTCGCTTTCTGCCACAAAGCTGATCGTAGTCGTCTCGATGATCTCGCCGATTTTCATGGTTCGCTTCATAGTTTCCTGACTCGTAAGCGAAAGCCTTCCATGCCGACCACCTGCACTTTTTCGCCCTTTTGGGCTGTCCCCTCTTCCAGGGTTGCCTTCCAATGTTCGCCCCGCAGGAAAACCGTCCCCTCAGGGGTGAGGTCTGTCCTTGCCTCAGCAACCTGACCGATCAGCCCCTCGCGGCCGGTGGTGACGTGCCATTTCTGGGCCCGCAGGGCTTTGGTCACCACAAAGGCGAAGAAAGCTCCCGTAGCCAGGGCCACACTGAAGATCAGGCTCCTGGATACGGCGTAATAAGGCGAGTTGAAGAGGATCAGAGCGCCCAGGGTGAAAGTGACGATGCCGCCAGCCGTGAGGACGCCGTGAGTGGGGGCCTTGATGTCCAGGACGAAGAGGACAAAAGCTAGGGCGATCAGGGCCAGCCCCATATAGTTGACCGAAAGGACCTGGAAAGCGTAGAGGGCCAGGAGCAGGCAGACAGCTCCGACGATCCCTGGCACATAGCCGCCCGGGCTGGACAGCTCGAAGATCAGGCCATTGACGCCCAGCGTCAGCAAGATAAAGGCCACGTTAGGGTTGATCAGAATGGACAGGAGCTGCTCGACGAAGGTCATAGGGATGGGAGTGACGGTGGC
>JBBIJG010000049.1:7972-8238 GCA_037446095.1 Caldilineae bacterium | reverse complement strand
GACGGTGGCCCCACGAGTGCGCAGGGTAAACTCCTCATGGCCTACTTTCACCTTGCGTCCCTCCAACTGGGCCAGCAGGTCATCCAGGTCGTCGGCTATCAGGTCAATGATGCCCTTCTCCAGGGCTTCCTGTTCGGTGGCCACCAGGCTTTCGCGCACCGCTTTCTCAGCCCACTCGGCGGCTTTCTCGCCCCGCCGCTGGGCAAAGTTCCTGGCCTTGCTGGCCAGGGTATTAACCAACTTTTCCTTCAACGTCTCCGACAATT
>JBBIJG010000049.1:7341-7958 GCA_037446095.1 Caldilineae bacterium | reverse complement strand
CCGGCGACAGGGGCAGCCGCTCCAATGGTAGTCTTGGGAGCCATGGCGGCTACATGAGCAGCCAGGGTGATATAGGTTCCAGCCGAGGCAGCCTGGCCACCACGGGGCCAGATGAAGACCACCACCGGTACACGGGCATTTTCAAAGCGCTCCATGATCTTTGAAGTAGCGCCAACCTCACCACCCGGCGTGTTCAACTGGATGATCACACAACTGGCCCCATCCTGCTCGGCTGTCTCGATACCCCGACTAAAATAGTCCAGAGTGGCTGTAGAGATGGCTCCATCGAAGGTCAACACGTCCACGTGAGGGGTACCTTGAGCCCCCGCGTTTGTCCCCATAATCAAAGAGGCCAGGAGAACGATCCACACCCACCCCAGAAGTCTGATCCTTTTCATTTCTCTCACCCTCAAGTATGCCATAGGTAACTTTACATAAATATCCACGAAGGCTGGTCTCCTTGCTAGAATTATATCTCATTTTCACCTCAAGTACAACTTGGAGGGTGAGTTGCATGTAATTGACCGTCCTCGGGATATACTCGGGGCACCCGGTGGTTGACAACAATGGGGAAAGCGGTTATTATTAGGGTGGGTTTGTCCGTCTAATAACAACAC
>JBBIJG010000049.1:0-7295 GCA_037446095.1 Caldilineae bacterium | reverse complement strand
GTACATTGGTAGCCTACATCCGGTTTCTGTTGGAGAAGGTGCCAGCGGCTGTGTTGACATTCATCTTGGGCTGGCTGGCCATTAAGCTGCTGACATCCATTGTAGGCAAGGCCCTGAAGGCAGCCAGGGTTGAGCCTACCATTGCCAGCCTGTTCCGCGCGGCCATCAGTATGGCCGGCTGGATCTTTGTCATCGGAGCCGTGTTAAAGGCTCTGGGCCTGAACGAGATCGCTCTGGCCGTCTCTGGGTCCATTGCTCTGATAGCCATGGCTCTGGCCACCGCCGCCTCAGGCACCACGGGCGACATCATCGCCGGTGTTTTCCTGGTCGGCGACGAGGATTTCAAGGTTGGCTACACCGTCACGGCCGCTGGAGTGACCGGGGTCATCAAGAGCATTGACCTGCGCAAGTGTCGTATCCTGGCTGAGGATGGCAAACTCCACGTGGTGCCCAACAAAGCCGTCGAAACAGCTACCTGGGTGGTGCTGGCGCGAGGCGAGGCCGGGAAAACCGAGGAACGGAAGAAGGAGTGAGGCCATCGCCAGGGATGGGTCTTATAGTGCCCATCCGAAAACCCGGCGGGCAGGCTTTCCAACCTGCCCGGACAGCCTGGAAAGGCTGCCCTACACCTGTTTTCGGATAGGGTGATTCGCTGCGTGAGCCCTTGGGGCTTGAGCCCCGGCTTACCCCTCAAATCACAGAGGCCGACTTGTAGGGAAAATAAGCGGATTGGCTGATGCATAGCCTCACAAAATGTGCTATACTATTAGGGAGGGTGGGGATATGTTAAGGGAGGGATTCCCCATGCAGGTGCGGAAGAAGAAGTGGATCGCAGAACGCATAGCCATAGCTGCTGCCTTGATAGTCGGCCTGGGCGGTATATTGTCCAGTCTGGGCTGTGAAATGCCCGCCGTGCCAGTGTATACGACGCCGGTTCTGCCCTCGGCGGTCAAGATTGCCTATCTGCGTGGAGACGAGCTGTGGACCATGAATCTGGACGGTCAGGAGCCCATGCTGGTGGCCCAGAGGCTGGAGTTGAGGCCAGGAGGGTGCTATCCCTACTACATCTCCCCCGATGGCCACCTGGTGGCCTATCAGACCACCGATGGTGAGTTGTGGCTGGCGGACACCCGGGGGCCTGAACGTGAACGCCTGACCGAGCGGCCGGTGGAAGCGGTCTCCTGGTTCCCGGACAGCAGCGGCCTGGTGTACAGCTTCTACGATGACATCTACGTGCATTGGCTGAAGCCGCCCAGCCCGCCCCGGTCTGTCCGCACCGGCGGGCGTCGGTTCCTTTTCCCCACCTGGTCGCCAGATGGGAGCTACATTGCCTTCCTGGAGGCCACAGAGGCTCGAGTTTTCAGGGTCAATATCGTCAAGTCGGATGGCACGAACTGGCGTTCGTTGGGCACCACAGCAGCTACCGTCGGCCAGGTAAAGCCCTGCCCTGACATTGTGGCCTGGTCACCCGATGGCACCAAGCTATTGGTGGATTACGGCCAGCCGGCCTTTGTTTACTATGTCGCCGGTGGAACACCCGTTCAGGTTGGCGGGAGTGGCAATGTGTCTGGCCACCGTTGGTCGCCGGATGGTCAGGAACTGGCTTTCAAAGGAGAAGGTGGTGGCCTATGGTTGATCAGGGCCGATGGCTCTGGGGAACGCCCGCTCGTAGCCGAAGCCATTGATGGTTTTGCCTGGAGTCCCAGCCGGCGTCAAATTGTTTACAGCACGGCCGTGAGTAGGGGATTGAACGAGCTGTGGATGATTGACGTAGACCGGGGGGAGAAACACCAGTTGACCATGGGCGATTTCTATGCGGAGCTGGCGCCTGTCTGGACGCCCGAGGGCTCGCGTATCGTCTTTCAGCGGGTTGACATACGGGGGAACGAAGCTGGCATCTGGAGTATAGCTCCCGATGGAACCGGTTTGCAGCTCCTCGCCTCTGTTGGCACGGCCGTCCAGGTCTTCCCTGTGCGCTGAAAGCCAGAGCTGACAGGTTTAGTCCAAACCTGTCAGCTCTTACGGTCTCGTTCCAGGCGAAGCAGCCGCTCCTTCAAAGCCAGCCCGCCACCGTAGCCTCTCAGTGAGCCGTCGCTGCCGATGACGCGGTGGCAGGGGACGATGAGGGGGACAGGGTTGGTTCTGGTGGCCATGCCCACGGCTCGATAGGCTCTGGGATGGCCGATCCTCTCGGCGATGTCCCGATAGGAACAAACGGTCCCATAAGGGATTGCCATTACCTCTTTCCAGACTTTCATTTGGAATTCAGTGCCCCGCAAGTCCAGGGGGCTTTGAAATTCCCGCCGCTCTCCGGCCAGGTAGCTTTCCAACTCGGCCAGCACGCCTTCGTTCTTGCTCTTGTCCTCGCTCACATTCTGTGGGCCGAAGTGGACCCTCAGCCACTTGAAGAAATCTCCCTGGCCTTCCTCAGGGAGGGCAATCTTGCAGACGCCCTTCTCGGTGGAAGCAATGCAAATCGCTCCCAGGCTGGAATCAAAAAGGCCGTAGTATGCCTTATCCACCATTTCTCCTACCCTCGATTCTGACGAACAGCTTGACCAGGGTACTGGTGTCGGCGTAGACGATCGTTCTCGGTTCTCCACCACCAGGTCGCTGAGCAACTTTGGGCCCCGGTTGACAGCCGTTGGTTCCAGCATCAGAACCGGTCCGCCGTTCCAGGTCAGAAACCCTTCGGCTCTCCGTGTCGGCTTGGCCATATTATAACTCAGATGGCCACTTTTGGCGATCCTTGACGCTCCTGGGGCTTGCGCAGCGGTTCCCTGCCCAGCATGGCCAGGACGGCGAAACTATCCAGGACCCAAGTTTCATCCACGATGGCCTTCCTCCCTTGCCCGCTCACGGGCCCGCTCCGCCAGCAACTCCTCCGTCAGTGAGGGCCCTCCCTTCAACATTGGTTTGTGAGCAGATTTCAAGCCAGAAAAATCTTCGCCCGCTGAAAACTGCCCCGTTACCGGGGCTATTCGCAGCCTTCGCAAAGGTGGCCTGACAAACCCCTGGCTAGTCACCCCCGCCTCACACCTTCTGCAGTATCCTTCTCAACAGCGGTGTCACCTGCTCCAGCCCCAGGCCCTCCAACTCGGGTGGTATCTCGCCCGCCAGCAGCGATTTGCCCAAAGGCGAGTCCTTGAGTTCGCGCAGGTCCTCGAGGTAGGGGCTCTCCAGGGGCACGTCCCGGACGATGCGGCCGTCGTGCAAGGTGATAATGCGTTTGGTGCTGCGGGCTACGGCCGGGTCGTGGGTGACGACGATGATGGTCGTGCCCCGCTTCTCGTTCAACTCTCGCAGCACGTTCATCACGTCCTGGCCGCTTTGGCTGTCCAGGTTGCCGGTGGGCTCGTCGGCCAGGACGATGGTCGGGTCGTTGACCAAGGCCCGGGCGATGGCCACCTTCTGTCGTTGTCCGCCAGAGAGCTGGCTGGGCAGGTGGTCCATGCGGTCGCCCAGTCCCACCAATTCCAAAAGCTCGGCCGCCTTCTGGCGACGCTTTTTCTCGCTGAGAGGCTGTTCGTAAAGGGGGATCTCCACGTTCTCCACGGCGTTCAGGGTCGGGATCAGGTTGTGTAACTGGAAGACGAACCCCACCTCCTTGTTGCGGAAGCGGTCCAGGTCCTTGACCGTGTTCAGGTCCTGCCCTCTGATCAGGATCTGTCCCTCGGTGGGGCGGTCGAGGGCGCCGATGAGGTGCAGCAGGGTGGATTTGCCACTGCCCGAAGGCCCCATCACCGACAGAAACTCACCCTGTCGCACGGTCAGGTTGACCCCGTCTAGGGCCCTCACCTCGCCGCCGTCGCCGAACACTCTGGTCAGGTTGCGTGTTTCGACTACGATGTTGTTGTTCATTCTCATTGCACCGTGATGTCCTTTGTCCTGCTGGATTTGCAATCCAGCAGGCAGGCGGCGGATTGCAAATCCGCCGCGAGCTTTAGGGGCTCATTGCACCGTGATGTCCACGTAGGCGGTCATCCCCCAGCGCAGGCCGGGGTCCTGCTCGTCCAGTTCGATGAGTGCGGTGTAGTTGGTGCCGCCCTGCTCGATGCTGGCCATGGGAGCGATGCGAGCCACCCGGCCGGAGAGGGCCTTGCCCGGCAGGCCATCAAAGGTGAGGGTTACCTTCTGGCCCACAGCCACGGCCCAGATGTCGGCCTCGTTCAGGTCGGTGGTCTCGACCTGCAGGCGGGAGAGGTCGCTCAGGAACACCACCGGCTGGCCAGGGGCCACCATTTCGCCTGCTCTGACCGTCACTTTGGCCACCGTGCCGCTGAAAGGAGCCACCAGCTCGGCATCCTCAAGCGCCGCCTGGGCCTGAGCGAGGGCCGTCTGAGCCTGGGCTACCTGAGCTTCGGCCACAGCGATGTCCTCGGCCCTTGGTCCGGCCAGCAACTGGTCCAGATGGGCCTGGGCCTGTCCGGCCTGAGCCTGGGCCGCCTCGACCTGGGCGCGGGCTGCTTCCACCGCCGCCCGGGCGATGGCCAGCTCCTCGGCCGTCGCTCCTCGCAGCAAGGCTTCGTAGTTGGCCTTGGCGGCCTCATAGTCGTCGCTGGCCTGCTGGAGGGCCACTGCCTGCTGGGTGGCCCCGATGCCGCGCTGCCAGGCGATCTTGTCGTATTCGCTCTGGGCCAACTGCAGGGCCACGGCTGCTTTGTCCATGGCCGCCCTGGCTGCCGTTAGCTCCTCCGGCTTGGGCCCGGCCTCCAGTCGGGCCAGCTCCGCCTGGGCGGAAGCCAGGTTGGCTCTGGCAGTGGAGACCCCGGCCTGGGCGGCGGCCACGGCCTGCCGCGCCGCAGCGATTTCCTCCGGCCTGGCTCCGGCTTTGAGCTGAGCCAGACTGGCCTGGCTGACGGCCAGGGCTGCCTGGGCCTGCTGGACCTGGAGCGCCAGGTCGTCCGTCTCCAGGCGAGCCAGGACCTGGCCGACCTCGACGCGGTCTCCCTCCTCCACGGCCAGCTCATCCAGGTAGCCGCCGATTTTGAAGCTCAGTTGGGCCCAGCGGGCGGGGACCACCTCGCCCGTGGCCGAGACCACCCTGTTGAATTCCTCGGCTTCGAGAACCGGCGTGGGAGTGGGAGCTATGTTGGGTGCTACATAGCTGGTGTAGCCCCAGTAGCTGAGGCCGAGAACAACGAGAACTGCGATGGCGATAGTGCCCTTTTTCATAGTTGGTTCCTTTCCGAATTATCTTTTGGGTTACTTACCTATAAGCAGAGGTGCATGCTATTTTACTGATCCTCATTCATATCGCAACGCTTCCACAGGCTGCATCCGCGTCGCCCGCCAGGCCGGGTAGAGCCCGCCCACTACGCCGGCCACCGCCGCCACTATCACCGCCTGCACGAGCAACCGAGGCGTGTAAACCGGCTTCATCGCGCTGAACATCCCTGGCGTCAGTCCTATCAGGCTGCCGAGCCCGAAGCCCAAGAAGATGCCACAGACACCGCCAACGGCACCCAAGATGAGCGACTCCTGCAGAATTGTCCCCAGCACGCGACGCCGCCGCCAGCCCAACGCCCGCAGCACACCGATCTCCCCCGTGCGCTCCAGCACGCTCATCAACATCGTGTTCAGTATCCCCACCCCGCCGATAAAGATCGCCAGGAAAGAGATCTGCCCCACCATCTCCTGCAAAACTCGGAAATCGCTCATATCCTCGGCGAGTTCGGAACTGAGGGAGAAATCAATGTCCGGGAATTCCTCTTGCAGTTCCCTTTGCACCTGCTCGACTTGCTCTGGGTCGCGCACGCTAATGGCGTAGAACTGAGCCTGGTGGGGCATCCCGAAGAGAGTCTGCGCTTCTTGCAGCCCAATGACCACCCCGATCTCCTCGAAAAGCAAGCCCGTCTCAAAGATACCGACCACGCGAAAGTTGCGATCCAAAAGACGGAGCGTGTCACCGACCTCCACCCCCATCTGCTCCGCTGCTTTCCAGCCGACGAGAACCTGGCGACGCCCTGTTAGGGGCTCCCCCTCGATGATGCGAAAGCGGCGGATGTAGAACTCACGTGGGTGATAGCCGAACACGAGCAGCATGGGCATTTTATCCGTGTTGGCAGCCTTCATAATCATGCCCGAGACTGCTGCCACGTCAGGGCGAGCGACGATGCGCGCCGCCACCCGATCGTCAATAGCGCTAAAGTCGCTGTCAATATCGGCCTCAGCGGCGAGCAGGTGAGTCTGGCTGTCTCTCATCATCGCCGTGAACGCCCCGATCATCCCTTGGGCCATTCCGCCCAGGGCGACAATGGCGGCGATACTCACGCCGATGCCCAACAGCGTCAGCGATGTGCGCACCCGCCGCCGCCAGAGATTGCGCACGACCATCCCACCGGGCAGGGAACGGGAAACGTGCCCTACAGCTCCACCCTCGTAGCGCAGCGCCTCCAGGGGCACGAGGCGGCTGGCCCACCACGCGGGGTACGCCCCGCCCACCACCCCCAGCACGACCACAGTGACCAGCCCACGGGCAAATAGGTCCGGGGTGAGTTGGCTCCCGAACACGCCTAGCAAGGAGCCGGATCTGCTGACCATAAAAACGGCCGCCACGCCCAGGCCACTGCCCACCACGCCGCCCAACAGGGCAAGGACAACGGACTCTCCCAGGATCAGGCCCAGCACCCGTCGCCGCCGCCAGCCCAAGCTGCGCAGGAAGCCGATCTACCGCGTGCGCTCGAAAACCGACATAAAGAGCGTGTTGGTCATGCCGATCCCACCGATGATGACCGCCAACCCCGCGACCACCATCCCCATGACATCCAGCATCTCGAGCAACTGCTCCTGATTGATAAAGCCCGAGCTCGTGGAGACGGCCAAGTCGGGGAAACGCCGCTCTACACGCGCCTGTAGTTGGTCAGCCTTGTCGGGATCGCTCAGTCTGACGTAGAGCATCGAGACGCGGTGCGGCTGCAGAGCCAGCGTCTGAGCCTCTCGAAGCGGCACGACCGCCGCGCGGTCCTCGAATCCGTTTCCTGTCTCGTAGATGCCGATGATGCGGAAGGTGCTGCTAGTAATACGGATAGCGTCGCCCACCTGCAAGTCCATGCTCTGCGCTGCGCGCCGGCCCAGGATGAGCGGCTTCCCCCGCACGCCCTGCGCGTCTGCTAGCCCTTGCCCTTCGACGATGCGGTAGTGACTGATGGAGAACCCCTCGGGGTCGTGGCCGAAGAGGAAGAGATAGGAAGAGCCGTCAATCAGGGCGTTGCCGAAGAGTACGCCGTCCACATCGGCTACCTCCGGCCAGGTGCGCACTTGGTCGGCGACCGACTCTTCGATACTGCTCGTCA
>JBBIJG010000048.1:6779-10170 GCA_037446095.1 Caldilineae bacterium | reverse complement strand
TTGGGATATATCGGACAACCTCCCTCTGCGCGAACCGGGTGACAAGCCGGTGCTCATCCTCCTGGACGCCCAAAAAGGCGCGGATTTTCTGGAGGCCCAACGCTACTACCCCAACGCCGATTTCAAGGAAATCACCCCTCCTTTCGGCGGCTCTACGGTACTATACGTCATTCGTCTGACAGGCGATGATGTGAGAAGCATCCAGGGCCTAGTGGCTGACTATTACCGGAACGAGGAATGGGAAGGGGGGAAGGTTCCGGCACATTGGGAAAGGGAGCTGGACCTGAGCTGGCCGGACGAGGCCCCCTGGGCCGGACCTTTCAGCGCGGAGTGGCGGGGTGTGCTTTACGCTCCTGAGTATGGGCCTTATCTTCTGAAACTGGAGGCGCCAGCCGAGGCGCAGTTGTATCTGGACGAGAACCTGCTCCTGAAGGGTTCCGGAGTGATGGCCCAGGAGATCACCCTGGCTCAAGGCAACCATGCTTTACGCCTCCGCGCCAGGGGAGCCCCAGGGCGGCTGAGGCTTCTGTGGCGGCCCCCTGGTGGAGAGGAGGCCGTCGTCCCCACCTGGGCTCTCTACAAGCCGCCGGTGACCAACAACGGCCTCCTGGGACGCTATTATCGGAACCTCAACTGGGCCGGCCCCCCGGCTCTGGCCCGCATTGACCCCTCGCTGGCCATCTATTTTCACATCACCCCTCTGCCCCGGCCTTACACTGTGGAATGGCAAGGGGTGATTTCCATCCCCGAGGCGGGGGTCTATGCCTTTGGCCTGGAATCCATTGACGACTCGCACCTGTACATAGATGGCCGTTTGGTGGTCGAAGCCACCGAGCCCAACGCCTACCAGGAGGGTTCCATCGAGCTGACAGAAGGCTTCCATGACATCCGGGTGCGGTATACCGCCCAGAGTCATTACTCTCACATCAACCTGTATTGGACGCCGCCTGGGCAGAATCGGACGATTATACCGACCCAGAACCTCTACCCTCCCCAGGGCAGCTATCCTCAGCTCCCTCCGCCTTCGCCGCCCCCCGTAGCCCCGGTGGAGCTGGGGGAGTTGACCCTCGACTTTGTCTCGGCCTGGGGCAGCCTGGGGGCAGGTCCGGGTGAGTTCAACGAACCCCGCGACATCGCCGCAGACGCCATGGGGCGCCTCTACGTCGCCGATACAGGCAACCGTCGGGTGCAGGTCTTTGACCGGGAGGGGCAATTCATCGCCAGTTGGAAGGGCGGTGAGGAGGAGTTTGTGGAACCGCTGGCCCTGGTCGTTGACAGTCGAGGGGAGCTTTACGTCCTCGATTCTGCGCCGGGATGGATCTACCGTTTCGCTGCCGACGGCACGCCTTTGGGGCGCTTCGCCGGCCCCGAAGCTCGCTTCTTCCATCCCCGGGGTCTGGCCATTGACGAGGCCGACAGGCTCTATGTGGCCGATACAGGCGGATGCCGGGTGGTCGTCTACAACACGGCGGGCAAGCTCCTGGGCCAGTTTGGATGGAAAGGGAAAGGCCCGGGCGAGTTCCTGGAGCCGACCGATGTCGCCCTGGATGGCCAGGGAGCCTTCTACGTGGTGGATACCACCAACCGACGGGTGCAGCACCTTGACCCCTGGGGTGGCTACCGGGCTGAGTGGCCCATACCTTCGGCCAACCCTTACAACGGCCCTCATTTGACCCTGGCCCCAGATGGCTCCCTGCTCGTGACCGCCCCGGAGCAGCATCAAATTCAACGGTACGCCCCCGAGGGGACCCTTTTGGGAGAATGGGGAAGTCCAGGCGAGGCCCCCGGACAGTTCCGCATCCCGGTGGGCCTGACGGTGGACCGGGACGGGAACCTCTACGTAGCCGATACGCTAAACCATCGGGTGCAGAAGTTCGTACTGAACCGGCCGACGGAGCAGTAGCTCAACTCCCGCTCTTGCTTGGCTTCCAGCAAACGCCGGGCGGGATCAGCACGGTGCTCGGCACCAGCTCAAAACGTTTCCCAGGTGGTGCCCACCTCAATTCCAACAGTCGCCACCCACGCCAAAACTCACCCTGCACCCGCAGATCGTGGTCGCCCTGGTCCAGTTCCACACTCCCGCTGACGCGCATGTCCTGTCCCTGGTGTCTACCGTCCACCACCAATCGCCCATCGAGATAGACCCGCGCTGTGCCCCAGGAATAGGTTTCAAAGGCATAACTCCCGGACTGGGGGATGTGGATACAGCCTTCCCATTCGACATTGAAGGCAGGTTCGGGACCTTCGAGCTTCCGGAAAGCAATGATGGGGTCAAGGCGTTTCAAGAACGGAGTTGAGGCCTCACTTCCATTGAGGTAATACCTCCCCAGCAGGCCGTGGATTTCGGAATCGCTAAAGAGCAGAGAACGAGGTACGACCTCTTTGCGGCCCCCTGGAAGCACCCAGTACAAAGCCACCCGGTCATCGGCAGACCTTTGTACGAACCAGACCTCAATAGCATGGGGACCGGCGTAGAGGATGGCCCCCCCTTCAACATTGCCAGCATGCCCTTCCACCAGCAACTGACCATCCAGGAAAAGACGGGCCTGGGTGCTGGAATCCACCCCCAAAGTATAGTAACCATACCAGGGCAGGAAGAGGGTGCCCTCCCAGATGACACTGAAAGGATAGGAGAGGGGAAATGAACCGGACCGCTCGGCTGCAACCAGCGAGCCGGTGCGGATAAGCTGGGGCTCCCCCTGCCAGTTCTCCCCCCGATAATACCGGCCCACCAGACCCTGCCTTGCCCTTATCTCCTCCCGGCTCACCTTGTAAGAAACGAAATGCCTGTGCGCCTCCAGAATCCCGTTGGGATAGTAATGGCGGATGAAGGGCAGCGCATCCAGATGGGAGGGCAGCAGAATGAAAGCTGCCTCTTTTTCAACCTCGCGGCGGATGGGAACCTCATCGGCCACATTGTAGACATTCACACCCTCTGCGCCTGGAGCGATGAAACGGATCGTACTGAGGCCAAAATAGAGGTGAGGAGCTCCTAACAAATAGGTGCGGTACGCAGAGCCTAAAGAGCGGATATATCGGGCCAACTCGGTGGAGCCTGACATGGGCATCTGCTGCTGGATGTAGCGATTGAAGTAGGCATCGCCGTTGGCGTAAGCAATCAAAAGCAGAGTGAACGCGGTGACAAAGGCAAAATAGCATCTTCCTTTGGCTCCGAACGCCCGACTGAGCTGCTCCCGGGTCTTATCGAGGGCCAGGCCAGCAAAGATGAAAAGGACAGGGACCAGACCGGCCAGACGAGGAGTAAAAGGAGCATCAACGGTCAAAATGCCCCCGGTCACCAGGTTGCTCCAAAACCAGAGATTCAGAAAGAAGTGCTCCCACCGCTGCCCTTGGGAGAGGCTATAAGCCAGACCGAGGACGAAGAAAACAG
>JBBIJG010000048.1:2375-6769 GCA_037446095.1 Caldilineae bacterium | reverse complement strand
TCGAGAATCGGCTCTCGAAAGCCGTACTGGACACTGGTGTCGCCCAGATAGTTGAAAGCCGCCAGCGTACGCCAGGTTTGGATTCCCAATATCTGCCAAAGGTCACGGGTATGGTAGGTACGGAAAACATGATCCCGATTTCTGGCACTGAAGATGAATACCCCTTCCTCCCGTGACAGGAACTGCCGACCGTGCTCGATAAAGTAAAGGCCCAAAGGGGCAAAGGTGAAAACGGCAGCGGCGATCATAACCGCTACCTCCCGATAACGGCTCCGCAAGAAACCCCTCTCCAGAATCGCTCTGTAAGCAAGGAACGCGGAGATGATAAGAGGGACGAGGCGGGAGGCATGGTAGGTGTAGAGGCCACCTCCCATGGCCAATCCACTCCAGAAAAAATCTAATTCCTTTCTGGAACGAAGACCCTTTAGAAGAAAGTAAAAAGCCCAGCATTCAAAAAAGGGGGTCAGGATGTTGTTCAAAGCCAGACGGCTGAAATGGATGTGCCAGTGCGAGAGAGCCAGGAGGACGGTGGCAATCAAGGCCGTCTGTCTTCCGAAAAGGGTTCGGACCAGAAGGTAAAAAGGCACCAGACTCAAGCTGCCGAAGATAACCGATGCGATGCGCAGGCCAAAGATACTGATCCCAAAGAGCCGCATGGATAGGGCGTAGATGACGAAGCCGAGCACGGGGAAATCAAGCCAACCTACGGTGAAAAGGTTGTCCACCTGACCTTCCATAATCTTGATAGCTTGCAAGCCGAAATCGGCTTCGTCGCTGTGCAGGTTGGGTGGCAGGGATTCAAGATGGCAGGCGCGCAGCAGCAAACCGACGATGACAACCAGGCCCAGAACAGCCGGCTCCCACCGTTGAAAGGTTTCCTGCCCCCTGACCGGTTTTGCGTCCGGCCGGCCGATGAAGGCCAGAGCCAGTGCCATCAGACTGGCCAGCCACAAAAGGGTCCCGCAAAAAGGAGGAGCCGGACTTTTCAGCCAGATGAGGGCCAGCACCAAGAGAAGACAGGCGATCCCCAAAGCACCCCACGTCGGCTTTGTCCAGCCTGCTTCCATGCCGGCTGAAGAACCTGCCGTCTCCTCGAGGGTCTCTGTTCCAGCCAAAGCTCGCACCGACAGACAGGCTGCCACGGCGTAGAGCAAGAGGGCATCTACGATGTAGATGTGTTCGGCCAGGTAGCGCTGAGCCAGCAGGGCCAGAACGACAGCGGAGAGCGCCAGCACTCCCCTCTTCATTGGCTTCATCGCACCGACTCGTCAATCCAACTCAGGTAGGCCGGGCTCCCGGCTACGATGGGCAGGGCAATGATCTCCGGCACCTGGTAGCTGTGCAGCTCTTTGACACGAGCCGCCAGAGACTCGAACAGCTCTGGGCGGCTCTTGGCGATGAGCAGTACCTCGCTGTCGGTGTGGACCTCCTCCTGCCAGCGGTAGATGGAGGTGATGGCAGGGACAATGTTCACACAGGCAGCTAACCTCCCCTGGACCAGGGCCCTGGCTATTCTTTCTCCCTCTGCCGGCGAACCAGTGGTAATGAAAACCAACAGATGCTCATATTCAGACACCGGGCTTCTCCTCCTGCTGGGTTGATGGCTGTGACAAATATTTTAGCACATCCTGGAGAAAATAGCCAGAGCACATTTCCACAAGTTCTTGGGGTAAAGCCCCTAGCGGGTTGGCACGTGGGTGATTTCAGGCGATGGAAATCGTACCTGTAGGGGCGCAGCGACGCTACCCCCTCCGGCAGGTTGTCCACCACGCGGACAACCCAGCCCCGCCCGCGCAAGCGGGCGGTCGGCTTGCTCTTGCCCGCCATTTTCAGGGGATGGTAGACACCCCTGCGCTTCCCGCTACGCAGGTCCGGCTGGCCTCTTCCTTTTGACAGCAAAGGCTGTCTGGTGTACAATCAGAGCAGGTAACTAAAGCCGCCCCTTCCCACGCAGGGTGCAATGGACAGCATTGGCGGAAATGAGTGAGAAGAAATGGCTTCGATACGCTGGTTTCGATATGCTTGCGGCTACCCGGCCCAATTCGTTACTCAATCCAGGGCAAGCGAATTCCACTACGGCGGCCAGGCGGTCATTGAGGGCGTGATGATCCGGGGCCAGAGGCACCTGGCCGTGGCCGTGCGAGACCCGGCCGGCAAACTGGTCGTCCACACCGAGCCTCTCACGGCCAGGATCTACACCAGCCCCATAGGTAAATGGCCCCTGGTGCGAGGCCTACTCATGCTCTGGGACACCCTGGTCTTGGGCATTCGTACCTTGATGTTCTCGGCTGATGTGGCTCTGGGCGAGAAAGAAGTAGAGTTTTCGGGACCCATCGCCTGGGGCACAGTCGCCTTCTCGCTGACGGCAGCCGTCCTTGTCTTCTTCCTTGGTCCCTTGTTTCTGGTAGGTATGATTGACCGTTTCATCGCCTCATCGCTGCTCAGCAACATCATCGAAGGTCTGATTCGCCTGGCTTTTTTCCTGGCTTACGTCTTTGCCATCGGTCTAATACCCGATATCCAACGGGTCTTCGCCTATCATGGAGCAGAGCACAAAACCATCAATGCGTATGAGGACGGTGCGCCTTTAAAACCTGCTGTAGTCAGCACTTATACCACAGCCCATGCTCGCTGCGGCACGGCTTTCCTGCTGATGGTGGTCGTCATAGCTATCCTTATCTTCGCTCTTTTGGGGCGACCGCCTTTGTTGCTTCGTCTCCTATCTCGTCTCTTACTGATCCCTGTCATCGCCGCGCTGGCCTATGAATACGTCAAATTCAGTGCAGCCCACAGCCATAACCTTTTGATCGGCCTGATGTTAAAGCCGGGCTTGGTTTTGCAACGTCTGACTACCCGTGAACCCGATGAGACGATGCTAGAGGTAGCCATCACCGCCCTGGAGCGAGTCCTGGCGGCGGATGGTGTACACTACGGATAGGCCATGCCGCTGAGGCCAGTTGTCGCTGTCACTACCAGCCACACCTCCTGGGGAGTGAGATGAGCCGTTGCATTCCACCGAGGGATGGAGGAAAAGGTGATGGTAGAGAAAGCGGACATCATCTCTCCAACCGATGAACAAGAAGCCCAGGCATTCAACGAGAAGGGGTTAAAACAATACCACCGCTGGGAGATCGAGGAAGCCATCGCGAGTTTTGAAAAGGCCGTTAGCCTGGTGCCCACCAACCCTGATTACCGCCTTAACCTGGCGCGAGCGCTCGCCCGCTTCGGCAACTACGAGCGAGCTTTGAAAGCCCTGGCCGAATTTATCCGCTATGAATCGGATGTGCGGCTGGTAGATAGGTATCGCATGCTGTTCGTGAACGCCATGGATGAGGTGGAAACACTCATCACCGAAAAGATGACCGCCCAGGGGATACCGCTGGATGAGATCGGAGCGGCGATTCAAATGTGGTTAGAGTATCGCATCGCCCTTGGACGGCGCCCTCTCTCCATCCGCAAGCCCCAGGCCTGGGCAGCCGCCCTCGACTATACCGTCCGCAAGGTCAACTTCCGGGACGTGTCCCTGAAAGACCTGTCCGATCTCTATGGGATCGGCGACTCGGTTATTCGCAGCCATCATAAAGATTTGGTGGAGACGCTCGACATCATGCCCTGCGATTATCGCTACTTCAGAGGTAAGGACAACCCTCTAGACAAGCTGGTGGAAGCAGCCGCTATGCTGGAGGAACTGGAGAAGCGCTTCCGAGAGCCTTAACCGACAGCCGTCGGTGAGAAAAACGATGAAGAAAGGACCACAACGGCGATGACTGAAGAGAGAAAAGACATCTTTTGGGCGGAGCCTTTGAAGGACTTTTGCACCCGAGTTTTCGAGAAACTGGGTGTGCCTCACGGTGACGCCGAGGTGACTTCTGAGGTGCTGGTGCTGGCCGACCTGCGTGGGATTGACTCTCACGGCGTGGCCCGCCTCAAGCGTTACGTGGACGGGCTGCGCGATGGCGTGATGCTGCCCAGGCCCAAGATCGAGGTAGTACACGAGACCCTCACCACGGCTCTCATGGATGGAGGAGCCGGCCTGGGCCAGCCGATCGGGGTGCGGGCCATGCGGCTGGCTATCGAGAAAGCCCAAAGAATGGGCCTCGGTTTTGTGGCCGTGCGTAACTCCAATCACTATGGCATCGCTGGCTACTATGCCATGATGGCCCTGGAGGCCGGCAACCTGATCGGCCTTTCCATGACCAATGCCGACCTCCTGGTCGTGCCAACCTTCGGCAGGGATGCCATCCTGGGCACCAACCCGATTGCCGTGGCAGTCCCCGCCGGCCAGGAACGGGCTTTCGTGCTGGACATGGCCACCAGTACCGTGCCTCGGGGGAAGCTGGAAGTGTACGACCGCCTGGGAAAGCCCATCCCGCTGGGTTGGGCTACTGACGAGC
>JBBIJG010000048.1:0-2363 GCA_037446095.1 Caldilineae bacterium | reverse complement strand
AGCGGGGCCTTCCGACCACCGATGCCTCTCGTGTGCTGGCCAACTTTAAAGCCCGCGCCGGCGGAGGGCTGTTGCCCCTGGGGGGCGCCGGCGAAGAGTTCGGCGGCCACAAAGGCTACGGCCTGGCTCTGCTGGTGGACATCCTGTGCGGCGTCCTGCCCCTGGCCGGCTACGCCAACACCATTTACCCCAAAACCCCCGAAGGCAAGCCCCTGCCGGCCAATGTAGGCCACTTCTTTGGCGCCATGCGCATTGACGCCTTCCGCCCGGTGGACGAATTCAAGGCCACCATGGATGACATCATCCGTCGCCTCAAGAATTCGGCCAAAGCCGAAGGCCATGAACGCATCTACATCCATGGAGAGAAAGAATTTGAAATGGAAGAACAGCGGCGCAAAAACGGGATCCCTTTGGATCCAAAGACCGTGGCGATGATGAAACAAGTGGCACAAGAGTTGGGGGTGGAGTATAAGATATAAAAGCCTATCCGAAAAACCTTCTGGCCGGGCGAAGGCAGGTTAGGAAGGCAGCGCCTTCGCCTGGCCAGAAACACCCTGATGGGATAGACGAAACAGCTTGACAACGACAAAGGTCTGTGTTAGTATATCAACTAAAAGTGGGAGGGAATTGATGGAAAACAATCGTGTATGGACCATTGTGGTTATCGTACTGGTGGCTTGTGTGGCGACGGCCTGTGTGGCCGCCATCCTCGGCGGTGGGTGGCTGTTGTACAGGCGAGGGGGTGTCGAGATAACCGCCGGAACGCCGGCGCCGATCACCCCTCCGAGGGGGCCTAAAGGCGCGACCCTGAACCTGATCGGCGCCGATCCCCCTACCCTTGATCCCCACCTGAGTATGGACGCCACCTCGGCCAGCTACATCGTGGAGATTTTCAGCGGGCTGGTGCCCCTCAGCCCGGAATTACAAATCGTGCCCGACATCGCCAGAGGCTGGGAAGTCAGTGAGGACGGCACCGTCTACACCTTCTACCTGAGGGACGGTGTCAAATTCCACGACGGCAAGGCCGTCACAGCCCGCGACTTCAAGTACTCCTTTGAGAGGGCCTGCGACCCCTGGACGGGCTCGGTGGTGGCCGAGATCTACCTGGGCGACATCGTGGGAGCCAAGGAGAAATTGGACGGCTCTGCGGACGAGGTCTCCGGGGTCGAAGTGGTGGACGATCACACCCTTCGGATTACCATAGATGCGCCCAAGCCCTATTTCCTGGGCAAGCTGACCCATTCCACAGCTTTTGTCGTAGACAAGGACAACGTCGAGCGTGGCGGGCGGACCTGGACTGACAAACCCAACGGCACAGGGCCTTTCAAGCTCAAAGAATACCGCTTTGGGCGGCAGCTCGTCCTGGAGCGAAATGAGCTCTACTACGGCGAGACCAAGCCCTCTGTGGAGCAGGTGAACTTTATCCTGGCCGGAGGCTCGGCCATGACCATGTACGAAAACGGCGAACTGGAAGCCGTGCCCGTGGGCCTGACCGACATCGAGCGGGTCACCGACCCGACCAACCCCCTCAACAAGGAACTGACCATTTCCCCCAGCATGAGCATCTTCTACCTCGGTTTCAACGTCAGGCGGCCACCCTTCGATGACGTCAAAGTGCGCCAGGCCTTTAACCATGCTCTGGACAAGCAGCGCATCATGGACGTCATCTTCAAGAAGACGGTCCAGGCAGCCACAGGCATCGTTCCCCCCACTATGCCGGACTACCACAATGAGAACCTGCAGGTGCTTTCCTTCGATTTAGATAAAGCCCGGGAGCTCATCGCCGCATCCAAATACGGGGACGTGGCCAACTTTCCCGAGATCACCCTTTACACCACCGGGGCCGGAGGAGCACCTTCGCGGATGATCGAGGCCATAACAGGGATGTATAAAGAGAACCTGGGAATTGACATCGCCATCCAGCAAACGGAGTGGGCCACCTTCCTCAGTGACATCAGCCAGGAAGAGAACCCCTACCAGATGTATTCCCTCGGCTGGATCGCCGACTACCCCGATCCGGAGAACTTTTTGGATGTCCTCTTCCACAGCGAGAAGAGCGAAAACCACATGGGCTATTCCAACCCCGAGCTGGATGAGTTGTTGGAGAAAGCACGGACAGAGCAGGACCCGGAGGAACGCCTCAAGCTGTATCAGCAAGCGGAGCAGATTATCATCAACGATGCCCCCTGGGTGCCCCTTTTCTACGAGGTGGAATACTGGCTGACCAAGCCCTACGTCAAAGGTATGATCTACCCGCCCATGATCATCCCCAAGCTGCAATACGTATCCATCGAGACGGATTGAAGGGGTGAAGGCAGATGGAGGCCAAAGCACTTCAGTTCCCTTGGCACCGGTCTGCTGGC
>JBBIJG010000047.1:0-10180 GCA_037446095.1 Caldilineae bacterium | reverse complement strand
GGGCGGAAGGTGGTCGTCTTCACCTACTTCAAGGATACGGCCCGCTACCTCTACAGGGAACTGCACAGAGATGAGGGTTTTCTGCAGGCACTGGGCCACGCGCGGTTGAGCATCACCGACAGCGGGATCAAGCCCCAGGAGCGCAAGGACCGCATCATCCGCTTCGCCCCTAAAGCTCACGAACACGAGGACATACGGGACACTGAACGGGAGATTGACCTGCTCATCAGCACCGATGTCCTCTCCGAGGGCCAGAACCTGCAGGACGCCGACACCGTAGTCAATTATGACCTGCACTGGAACCCGGTGCGCATGGTACAGCGAGCCGGGCGGATTGACCGCATCGGCTCCGACTACGACGTGGTGCACAGCTACAACTTCATCCCCGAAGATGCTCTGGAATCCCTGATCAGGTTGATGCAGCGGCTGCGGGAACGGCTGGAGGCCATCAACCGGGCCGGCCTGCTGGACGCGCCCGTGTTGGGGGAACTGCCCACCCCGCAGGACTTCAACGCCCTGCGCCGCATCGCCCAGGCGGACCAGACTGTTTGGAGTGAACTGGAATCTTTCTCGGAACTCGACTTTGGCGAATTCCTGCAACAGGAACTGTTGGACTTTCTGAGGCGGGTGGGCGAGGAAAAGCTCAAGACGTTGCCGCCCGGCGTGGGCACCGGGAAGAAAGCGCCCGATGGGCGGCGTGGGTTGTTCGTGCACCTCAAGGGTGGCAGCCAGCACTTCTGGCTGTTCTATGACCTGGCCCAGCGGCGTTTTCTGGAGCGCAAGCTAGAGGTCATCCGGCTGGTGCGCTGTTCGGAGAACGAAGCGGCTGTCGAACCGGGCTTCGATGTCTACCCGATCATCGAGCAAGCTAAGCGGCACGTGGTTGGCCGCTTGCGGCAGGCACGGGTCAAGGTTCCCAGGCTGAAAGCGCCGCAGAACCACATCCTCAACTGGCTCAAAACCCAACGAAGGAACGACGCTATTGAAAACCTACTGACCTACTTCGTGGAGCCCCTTCCTGACCCGTACCTGCGGCGACTGCGCAAGGTCTGGCAAGACCACCGTAACAACAGTCTGACACTCCTCGACGCGCTGCAAGCCTTTGTGCGGGACAATCCTATCAGCCTCCCGGAGCGACCCGAAGTGCCGGAGTTGAGCGAGGACGATCTGACCCTTGTCTGCTACATGGCCCTACTGTGAGACATTATCCGTGGGTTTCGCGCCCTTTCGCGACCCTCGTGATCCAAACCCTCACCACCAACTGGCCATCCTCCCCCAGCAGGCGCACGAGGCCACGGCGTCGGGAGCTTGCCCTGAGCGACGTCGAAGGGGCACAGCGCAGCAAGAAGCCCCGACGTCAACGTCGGGGCTAAGCAGCCCAAGGGCGCTGAAGCGCTCTCAACGCAGTCGGAACAGCGTGCTGAAGCACGCTTGCGCTGCTCAGCCTGAACGTTAACGTTCAGCCCAAAGGCCCGTCTGGGCGTGTATGTGGACACGCTAAACTCTGAAGCGGGCTATTCCAGGGCGATTTATCGCCCTTTGCCTGCTTAGCCCGACGATTTATCGTCGGGCCCGAATTCTTCGCTTTCGTCGGACGGCGGTTCATCTTGCTGCACGGATTCGTCAAGAAAACTGCCAAAATTCCGCGCCAGGAAATCGAAATCGCCGAGAGACGCATGGCTAAGTTCATAGAGCGGCAAGGAGTAGAAGAGACATGAAGCTACAGGAGGACATTGCTGAGCGGATGCGTGACCCTGCTTTGGCAGCAGCCTACGAGGCTCTAGAGCCGGAATTCCAGGTAGCCCGACAGGTGATTGCCTTACGCTTGCAACGAGGGTTGACCCAGAAGGAGCTGGCTGAACAAATCGGCACTAAGCAATCTGGCATCTCACGGCTGGAAAGCATGGGGCAACTACCGTCCCTCTCCTTTCTGAAGCGTGTGGCCGAAGCTCTCAATGCCCATTTGGAGATATATTTGGTGCCCAAGGAAGGAACTGGCAAAAGCCACTCATTTTGAGAAACACGCAAAAGGCCACGAAAGACGCGATTCGCTCTCGTGGCCTTCTTTGTTGGTGCAGCTTGAACCATAGACGGCTCTTCAAAGTCAGAGCTTCGGACTGCAGCTCTTAAATGACCATCTCAACCCCACTGGGCAAGGTCGCTACATCCCCCCACAATATGCACCTGGTGGGACAGACGGTGGTGCAGGCAGGGGCCTCCCCCCGACTCCGTTTGTCCACACAGAGGTCGCACTTCACCGCCTTGAGGATGTCGTGGTTGAACTGCATGACATCATAGGGGCAGGCCTGTACACAGCAGGCCCCACACGAGATGCACCTGCGCGCCTCCTGGACGGCCATTTCTTCCGTAAACCCCTTCCGCACTTCATCAAAGCTCTTGACGCGCTCGTGGGGCTCCAAACGGGGCATTTGGGCACGTGCAGCAGGATCGTATTCCTCTTTCTGCGGTTCGGTGATCGCTTTCCAGGCCATGCTTCGCCCCAGGCGCAGGTCCAAGCCCTTGAGGTATCGGTCAATAGATATAGCTGCCTGTCTCCCGTCGGCAATGGCCTCGATGACGGTTTGAGGACCCCTGACCGCGTCTCCGCCGGCGAAGATGTCGGGATCATCGCTCTGCAACGTCAGGGGATCAACGCTCATGGTGCCCCACTCGGTCAACCTGCAGGCACACTCGGGGGTCAGGCAGCTCCAATCTGCTTCCTGCCCCAGGGCGGTGATCACGGCGTCCACTTCGATAGTGAATTCCGAGCCAGGGATCGGTTCGGGGCTCCGCCGCCCGCTCTCGTCTGGCTCGGTCAAACGGGTTCTCACGCATTCTATCGCCTTGACCCGGCCGTTTTCCCCGATGAAGCGCACGGGTTGGGTCAGGGTGTGGATGGGAATCCCCTCTTCCCGACATTCTTCAATTTCTTCCACTCTGGAAGGCATTTCCTCCAGGCTGCGGCGATAGAGGATGAAGGCGTTCTCGGCCCCCAGCCTACGAGCCGATCTCACGGCATCTATCGCGACATTGCCTCCGCCGATAACGGCCACCTTCTTCCCCAGGGTCACCGGTTCGCCAAGGTTGACCCGGCGGAGGTACTCCAGGCCCGGGTAAACCCCCTCCAGGTCTTCGCCTTCAACATCCAATCGAATGCATTCCTGGGCGCCGATGGCGAGGAAGAAGGCCCTGAATCCCTCCTGGCGCAGTTGGGCAATGGTCTTGTCTTTGCCGATCTCCACCCCGGTTTTCATGGTCACGCCCATATCCTGGATGAGCTGAATTTCCGCTTCGACGACCTGGCGGGGGAGGCGGTAGGCTGGGATGCCCATGGTGAGCATTCCCCCCAGCACCGGGGCTTTTTCAAAAATCGTCACCGGATAGCCTTCGCGAGCCAGATAGTAGGCGCAGGTCAAGCCGGCGGGGCCGGACCCCACAATGGCGACTTTGTCCTCTTTCCGGTCTTTGATCTTCGGCATGTAACGCCTGTCGGCCTGCAAATCCAGGTCAGCGATGTAGCGCTCGATGGCCTGGGTGGCCACGGGGTCGTCTATCTGATCGCGGTTGCAGGCCGCCTCGCAGGGATGGTGACAGACCCTTCCGCAGATGGCAGGGAAGGGGCTCGATTCCTTGATGAGGGCCAGGGCCTCCCGAAATTTCCCTTTGGCCGCCAGGTTGACATATCCCTGGACATTGATGTGGGCCGGACATTCCATCTTGCAGGGAGAGGTGTCCTGCTTTTCTGCTCCGGACTGACCCTCTACCGCATGGCAGCCATTACACCGCTCCTTGTTGTGGAGGACCACCTCTGTCTCCGGCTCAATGGTGATGGCCTCTTCCGGACAGGCGAGGGCGCATGGGGCGTCTTCACAATGATGGCAATACAGCGGCTTAAAAAGAGGGGCTTTTTCCAGAACCTTCACCAGTCTCGGACCAACGCCCAGGCCGTGCTCCTGTTTGCAGGCCACTTCACAGGCATGGCAGCCACTGCAATTGGGCTCATTAAACATCAAAGATATGCGGTGCATGGTTTCCTCCTAAACTATTCGTCTTCGCAGCGCGCTATGTTACATAACAGGACCCGCAAACTCGTGGCTCCCATCACCGGATCGGTGGACTCAGGGGAGTTGTCGGTCAGGATGTTGATGTTGGATATGTCCCAGCCATGATCCGGAGTCTTGATCTCCGGGTACCACCAGGCATGCTCGGCCACGATCACCCTGGGATCGATGCCGTCATTCAGCCTGGCCCGCTGTTTCACGCGCCCCCGCGGCGATTCGATCCAGACCCAATCCCCTTCCCGGATGCCGTGCTTCGCCGCCGTTTCGGGATGGAGCTCCATGATGGGGTCGGGCCTGATCTCCCTGAGCCAAGGGATCATCCGGTTTTCGGAATGGAAAAAGGTCGGGGTCCTGAGTCCGGCGTTCAGGATGTAGGGGTACTTTTCGGCCAGGTCCGGCCTGGAGACCGGGCTTTCCGCCAGCTCGGTATATTTGGGCAGGGGGTCGCGACCCCAGCTCTCGAGGATGGTGGAGTATAGTTCCACTTTGCCGGTGGGGGTCTTGAAACCCTCCTCCTTGTATTTGAAGTATCTCTGCTCTCCGTGGAGATAGCCTATCTTCTTGAATTCCTCCCAGGTCAGGCCGGTCGGCTCCAGTATCCAGTCGAGGGCATCCTCCACGGTGTCCCACCACTGCTGGCCCAACCGCTTGCCCAGTTCCATGAAAATCTTGTGATCCTGCCAGCACTCACCGATCTCCACCACCTTTTGTCTGGCCAGCACATAGCCGTGGAATTTCCAGTTTTCTGACACATGGTTCTGTTCCAGCCAGGTGCCGGCAGGAAGGAAGATGTGGGCCAGTTCGGCCGTCGGCGTCAGGAAGAAATCAGCCACGGCCAGGAAGTCCAGTTTGCTCAGGGCCTGGTAAACTTCCCTGGCATTGGCCCTGGTCACCACCGGGTTCGTGCCCACCAGGAGTCCTGCTTTCACCGGATACGGCTTCCCCGTCAGGATGGCATCCCAGACAGGTTTAGGTGTGCAGATGGTCATTCTGGCGGCGAGCCGGTACTGATCCCCGCCCAGGCGCTTCGCCTTCTGCGCGGGGGACAGCGCTGTGTGTGCCGAGAATTCGGAGACCTTTCTGGTGGGGGGCGGCACGTGGAAGACATTGCCGCCGGGCCTGTCGAGGTTGCCGGTGGCCGCCATGAGGCCAATCGCCGCGCGGGTGAAATCGGTGCAGTTGAGGGTCTGCTCCGTCGGCACACCCCAGTGGATGCCGGCCGGCTTGGTGGTGGCATACATCCTGGCCGCCTGGCGGATGAGGTCCTGATCCACCCAGGTGATCTCGGCCACGCGGTCGAGGGGATAGTCCTTCTTCACTCTCTCCACAAAGGCGTCCCAACCGTTAATATATTGCGTTACAAACTCCTTGTCATAGAGTTCTTCCTCAATGATCACCCTGTGGAATCCCATGGCCAGGGCCGCATCTGTGCCCGGTCGTATCTGAAGCCATAGGTCCGCCTTGCCGGCATAAAAGGATTTGCGAGGGTCTATGCAGATCAGTTTGGCGCCGTTTTCATAGGCTCGCCAGAATTTCACCCCCTTGTATTCATCCGGGTTGGTCCACAGAGGATTGCAGGCCCACATGACGATGCACTGGGGGTTGTTCTCGTAGTCGCACACCGGCAGGCTGCCACAGGTGATCAGGCTGGCACCTATCCGTGAGAGGTAGCACATGTGCCCGGCGGTGATCATGTTGGGGGTGCCCAGCAGGTTACCAAAGCGGGAGAAGTGGCTCTCGTAATCTCGTCCGGTCCCTTGACCGATCACGATGGCTTCGGGACCATACTTCTCAATGACCTCCCTGAATTTCGCAGCGCAGGTATCCAAGGCCTCGTCCCAGGAGATCCTCTCCCAACCCTTATCGGTTCTCTTCATGGGGTAAAGGATCCTGTCCGGATGATAGGCCAGTTGGGTGATGGACAGCCCTTTGGAGCACATCGTGCCGTGGCTGAGCGGCCAGTCCGGGTCGCCTTCTACCTTGATGACTTTGCCGTCCTTTACGTGGGCGATGACCCCGCATCCGCCATGACAGCCTCGGCAAACGGTTTTCACTTTCTTGACTTCTTCCATTGATTCCTCCTCATAGGCGTCTAAAAATCTGTCAACGAATACGCAACGAATATTCGTTGACAAGGTCCGTCCTACTGTTTCCAGTATTTCGCCCGGATTTCTCTCTTCAGTATTTTCCCCTGAGGGTTTTTGGGCAGGGATTCGACGAACTCGACTGACTTGGGCGCTTTGTAATGGGCGATGCGTTCCCGGCAAAAGCCGATGATGTCCTCCTCCGTCGCTTGAGCATTCTCCTTGAGGACCACCAAAGCATGGACTCTCTCTACCCAGTAGGGATCCGGGACGCCGATAACGGCGACCTCTTTGACGGCAGGATGCCGGTAAAGGACATCCTCCACCTGCTTGGGATAGACATTTTCGCCGCCCGTGATGATCATATCCTTTTTCCTGTCCGCGATGTAAATGAACCCCTTCTCGTCGTAGTATCCCATATCCCCCGTATAGAGCCATCCGTCCCGAATCGTTTCCTTGGTCTCATCGGGTCTACGCCAATATCCCGTCATGATTCTTCTGCTCTCTACGATGATCTCCCCAATCTTGCCCGCTTCGACGTCACGGCCGGCCTCATCCACGATCCGCACATGGACCCCGATACATGGCTGTCCGCAAGAGGCAAGCACACTCTGTGCTTCCGTGGATTCGTTTGCATAGCGATGGTGTGCTTTGTTGAGAATTGTCACATCGGGGCCAGATTCGGTCTGCCCATAGCCCTGCATGAAAATGGGGCCAAACACCGATAGTCCGCGTTTCAAGACTTCTGTGGGCATGGGGGAGGCTGCATACCATATTCTCTTGAGGCAGGGGAGATCATATTTTTCGATACCGGGCAGATTCAGCAGGGAGATAAGTTGTGTGGGGACAATATGAACGTCTGTAATCCGTTCCTCAGCCATCATCTTCAATGTTTCCGCCGGATCGAAGGAAACCCGAGGCATGATGACGTTGCACCCGCCCATGAGGAAAAAGGGCCAGATGTGACTGTCTCCGCCGATATGGAACATCGGCAGGACAACGAGGTGCCGATCACCAAATTCTACACCGATACCCAGCGCCTTAATCCAGGCATTTTCCATCTTTTGACGATGCGTGTAAATGGCGCCGCGAGGGAGCCCTGTGGTCCCGCTGGTATAAAATATGGTAAGGGGATCGTCCTCTTTGATTGCAGGTTCTGGCTCTTCGCTTGATTGGCTCTCCACCACTTCTCCATACGATATTATCTGTCTTGCCGCGTCGCCAAAAGTCAAAAACAGTTTTGCCGTTGAGAGGTGTTCACGAATCCTATCAATCGTTTCAACGAATTCGGGTCCGAGGAACACAACCCTCGCCTCCGAATCATTGATCACATGAATCAGTTCCTCAGCTTGCAGACGAGGATTGAAATGGGCGAGTATAAAGCCGCCTTTCATCGCTGCCCCAAAGACCTCGGGATACTCCAGCCGGTTCCATGACAGGATGCCGATAACCTCCCCCTTCTGGATACCCAGGTCCTGAAGGCCATGGATGAGCCTGTTCACCCCCTCGTTAAAACGTTTAAAACTGATTCTCTCGGAACCATACACAAAGGCTTCACTGTCCGGGTAGAGGATGGCATTTCGGTAAATGAGGTCGGCAAAGGTCCCTAATTGATAACGGCTCAGCTCTCGCAAGACGAGTTTATTGGACATACCTTTCCCCTCCGGGTTTTATGCTGGCTGTGTTTGGGTCTCCTCTCCGCCGTTATCCACCATACAACTTCCCTATACAAGTATATAATACCTCAACCGAAATGTCAAATGGATCTGTTCCCTTGACTTTACCCACATCTGGCCAGGCCAAGGCGCTGCCTTCGCTTTCAGGCCCGACGATAAATCGTCGGGCTAAGCAGGCAAAGGGCGATAAATCGCCCTGGAATAGCCCGCTTCAGAGTTTAGCGTGTCCACATACACGCCCAGACGGGCCTTTGGCCTGAACGTTAACGTTCAGGCTGAGCGGCTCAAGCGTGCTGGAAGCACGCTGTTCCGGCTGCGCCGAGGGCGTTGATGAAGTTCGAAAATTGATTCCAGTACCCGTAGGGCGGTTTTATGGCGAGCACTGCTCTGCTCCCGCCGGATTTGCAATCCGGCGGCCCGGCGACTGGATTACACATCCAGTCGGAGCAGAGGTGGTCGAGGCCTTCGGGCAGCCTTGACATAACGACGAATTCTCCGATACCCTTTATAGGGCCCCTTGTAAGTAGCGCGACAATGCCATTACGGCTAGAAATCCACTCGCGTTGGCTGGGGAACAGGGCCTTAAAGCCGGATGGCGGTCAATACGATGGGCTGCTACCCCATTTGTGGAAAAGAGTAGGCGCAATGGCGGATAAGGTCCGCAGGGGGTAAGCTATTCTCTGGTTCTGGAATAAGCGTCTTGGCGGTTACATAATGGTGACAAAAGGTGTATACTAACTTTAGAAGCTAAACCTAAAAACGTTGACATTTTACACGCAGTAAGTTATACTTATATCACAGGACCAGATTGCCGTATCAGGGAGGAAGACACCCGTGAGCCCTAAAATACTGGAGAAAATCAAAAACGCGGCGGCTGTGTTGGGAATGATCTCCACCTTGTTTACCATTGTCGCTTTCATAGGCGAGAGGCCCCTCCTGGCCGGGATAGCTCTGGCGGTTATGCTGCTGGCCATCATTACCGTGTTTCTGGGGAACCTCCGAGATACACTGCTGGCCCTACTGACTCTAGCTGTAGCTGGCATAGCCGCCTATCAGTGGCTCCATACCGGGAGCATCACTGGCGTAGTGTACGAGGACGTTGATGGAAACAGCCGTCAGGATTGGTGGGAAACACCCCTCCCTCGTGTCAAGCTTATCTTATCCGGTAAAGACTACAGGCCCCGTGAAGAGTGGACCGATGCTGAAGGCGATTTCGCCTTTGAGGAGGTCCCTTTGGGTCCTTACGCTTTGAACCTGCCAACCCTTGCCCCTGGGATCAGCCTGGGCGGACAACTTAAACTGGGCGGGGAAAACGTGCACATCGGCCTGAGACCAACCCCCACATCTACACCTGTGCCTACTCCCACGTACACTCCCACCCCTACTTTTAGCCCTACACCGGAACCGACTGCCACAGCTACCCCTTCACCAACGGTTGCCCCAACCGATACCCCAACTCCCACTCTGATGCCCACCGATACGGCCACGCCGACGCCGACCAGCACAGCCATCCCCACTCTGACACCTATAGCGGTCAGCACCGATCCCGCCCTTTGGACCGCGATGACGGACGCCGGTTCTACCGTTGCCCTTGCCCCAGGGCCCGGCAGGACCGGCAAAGCCTTACAGATCACCTATAACCTGGGAGAGAATGGTTGGGTTGTGCTCTCCCAACCGGCGTCATCTTATAACAAAGGCGATTTCTCTCCGCTGCAGGCTCTCACTTTCTACTACCGGGGCAGCGGCAACGCCAACACCCTGGAAATCAAATTCGAGGATACCGACGGCACCAACTTTGGCCGACTGTTGCAAGGCCAGAGCGCGGTGGCCGATTGGACCCGCGTCGAAGTCCGATTCACCGCATTGACCTACTTCTGGGGTGAAGCCCACATGGACTGGGAGCAAGTGAAGTACATCTCTTTCGCCATATCCCAGAAGTCAGGCGACGCAGGCGGCGCGGGGACGGTGGAGATTTCCGATATCACGCTGATTCCTTAGGCTCTGAGAGCCCTGTCGGACTGTCAAAATACACGCCCAGACGGGCCTTTGGCCTGAACGTCAACGTTCAGGCTGAGCGGCTCAAGCGTGCTGGAAGCCCGCGTTGTCCTGGCTGCCTCGAGGGCGTTTCAACACCCTTGGGCTGCTCAGCCCCGACGTTGACGTCGGGGCCTTCGGGTAGCCTTGACATAACGACGAATTCTCCGATACACTCTGAAGCGGGCTAGCCTTTTCAGACACGCTCTTAGCCTATTTTCCGCACCCTTTGCTATTTAATCCACCTCTAAAAGCATTTGAGTCGGAGTAGAGCCTTTAGGCGGGTTTTGGGGCTGGCGAACCGGCTAAAGCCGAAGGCATTGCC
>JBBIJG010000046.1:1056-10214 GCA_037446095.1 Caldilineae bacterium | reverse complement strand
TTTCCTTCACCAGGTGGGAAAGCAGCCTGCCGGTTCTGCTCTCAGGGCTGGGAAAGTGGGGTTGAGGGGGGTACCCCTCATCAAGCTCCCCAGACTTCCGCTGCGCAAGCCCGCCAGGTGAAGGCAGTGCCTTCCCCTAACCAGCCTTCACCTCAAGCTCCCCAGGCTTCCGCTGCGCAAGCCCGTCAACCCGATCTCAAGTTGCGCTAATGCGTTTAATGTGATAAAATAAAGGTGGGCCAATGCCGGGCCTGCCCCTCTTCATATGGGGCGAACTCTTGCGTGCGTTCTGGCCTGCGATGGGGCGTCGCCAAGTGGCAAGGCAGCGGCCTTTGGAGCCGCGATTCGGAGGTTCGAGTCCTCCCGCCCCAGCTAAGACCTGACCCAGGTCTTTGCAGCCCTCGTTTTGAACAGACCAAAATGGAAACGGTCGAAGATCAATCTCCAGATCGAGCAGATTACGTGTTTTCCTCCTGCTATAGAACAGCGCTGACGATGACTGAGGCGTGATGCCCTACATCGGCGTATCGGGTTGCCTGAGTCATCTTTTTATTTGAGGAGATTGAGCCCATGGATCTATCGGTCATCATCTTGGCTGCGGGCCAGGGCACTCGTATGAAGTCGCAGCTCCCGAAAGTATTGCACCCTTTGGCCGGCCGCCCCATGGTGCAGTACGTCCTCGACGTGGCCACTCAATTGGCCCCCACCATTTTGGCTTTGGTGGTCGGCTACGGTGCCCAACAATTGCGCCAGACCCTGGGCGACGGGATCCTGTATGTGGAGCAGTTGGAACAGTTAGGCACTGGCCACGCTGTTTTGCAGGCCCGCGAGCTGGTAGCCGGCCAGGCAGAGACTGTCCTGGTGCTCTACGGGGACACGCCGCTCATCACCCGCCCCACGCTGGAGGCCATGATCGCATACCATACCGAACATCAAGCGACCATCACCCTCCTGACCTTCCAGCCGGACGACCCGACAGGCTATGGACGCATCCTGCGCGACGGGGCCGGTAGGGTCGTTGCAATCGTCGAACAAAAAGAAGCTACCCCAGAACAACGCCGGATCAGAGAGGTCAACAGCGGCCTGTTCTGTTTCCGGGATGCCTGGCTATGGTCTCACCTCGATAAGTTACAAACCAAACATGGGGAATACTACCTTACGGACCTGGTGAGGCTGGCCGTGGCCGAGGGGGAACCGGTCGTAGCCCAGGCGGCCGAGGCCACGGAGGTCATGGGACTCGATAACCGGGTCAAGCTGGCCAGAGCCGAGGCCCTCATGCGCCAGCGCATCAACGAAGGCTGGATGCTGGCCGGGGTGACCTTGCTGGACCCGGCTTCGACTTACATTGAGGCTTCCGTGGAAATCGGCCAGGACACGGTGATCTATCCCAACACCCACCTGCGGGGCGCAACCGCTATCGGTCGCCACTGTCATTTGGGCCCTAACACCATCATCTGGGACTCCATCATTGGCAACCGATGCCTCATTGAGGCTTCGGTGGTCGAAGGAGCCACGCTGGAGGACGACGTCCATGTCGGTCCATTCACTCATCTGCGCCAGGGGACCTACCTGGCCAAAGGGGTGTACGTCGGCAACTTCGGTGAGGTCAAAAACTCTTATCTGGGTCCCGGCACCAAGATGGGCCATTTCAGCTATCTGGGTGATGCCACGCTGGGTGCCAACGTCAACGTTGGAGCCGGCACCATTACCTGTAATTACGATGGCCAGCGCAAGCACCCCACACTCATTGAAGACGAGGCCTTCATAGGCAGCGACACCATGCTGGTCGCCCCGGTGAAAGTGGGCAAAGGAGCCAAGACAGGGGCCGGCGCTGTGGTGACCCGTGATGTCCCGCCTGGCCAGGTAGTCTATGGTGTGCCAGCTAAAGCGCAAGAAGCAAGAGAAGGGACAGGGAAAAACAAAAATGAGTAACATCAGACGATTAGTGCTCGATGTCCTGAAACCTCATGAGCCTTCCATCATAGATTTGGCCCAGCAATTGAGCAATCTGGAGGGCATTGACGGGGTTAACATCAGCATCTACGAGATAGACCGCAAGGTGGAGAACGCTAAAGTCACCATTCAGGGTAAAAACATCATCTACACCGAGGTTCTGAAAGTGATTCAAGATAATGGGGGCGCGGTACATTCCATTGACGAGGCGGTGGCAGGGACTATTATCCTTGATGATGTACCCACTCTCCAGGACTGAATCCGCACTTTGCCCGGCTTGCGCGTCAACGTTCCCCTCAGAACCAAGGCTTTAGCCGCGCTTGGTTTTCCCTTATAGTGGCGTCAGCTCACCCGACGATTTATCGTTGGGCTGGGAGGGCAAAGCCCCCTCTGGGGGTGGGTTTTTAGCCTGCCGGCGGTGTCCCGAGCCCGTCGAAGGAGCTTCGCTCTTTCCGCCCGGACTTTCACGTCCAGGACACCCGGCAAAAACCTACCCCTGAAAGGCTCGCTCTTCACCCGCATCGGCCTGAAGACCCCGACTCTCAAAGATCCAAATGGGAAGTTTTCTGAAACGCAAACTGCGACAGTTTCAAGATTATGATGATATTGCCGAGATAGGCGAGATCGCGCGTCGTTATTTTGTGATGAATGCCTTTGACGGCACACTGACCATCATCGGCGTCCTCACAGGGAGCTATATGGCTGGTGTGAACCGCCCTTCCGTGGTGGTCTTAACGGGTTTGGCCACTTCCGTGGCGATGGGGATCTCAGGTTTGTGGGGAGCCTACTTCACAGAAGCCGCCGAGCGAAAGCGGAACCTCGACGAACTGGAAGACCACACCCTGACAGACCTGAGTCAGACTAGAATTGGGCAGGCTTCGCGGGTGGCAGGGTTCATTGTAGCTCTGGTGGATGGTTCTGCACCTTTTCTCTCCGCTCTGGTGGTACTCCTGCCTTTCTTCCTCAGCGCCTCCCTGGGAAATGTCTACCTCTGCTACTATTTCTCTCTGGGCATCGCTTTGCTATCTCTCTTCGGCCTGGGTGCTTTCCTAGGGATGGTCTCGCGGGAAAACGTCGCCCTATGGGGCCTGAAGATGCTTGGAGCGGGACTGCTTTCCCTCATCTCAGGCTACCTTCTGGGAGGGTTAAAAAGCGGATGAACCAGGATGAACTCGTCTCCTTGGCTGCAGAAGCCAGAAAAAAGGCTCATGCACCTTATTCCAATTTTACTGTAGGGGCGGCCCTTCTGGCTAGTTCGGGCCGGGTTTATACAGGTTGCAACGTGGAGAATGCCTCCTACGGTCTCTCCGTCTGCGCCGAACGGGTGGCTGTCTTCAAGGCCGTTTCAGAAGGCGAGCGGGAGTTCGAGGCCATCGCCGTGGTCACCGAGAACGGGGCCACCCCTTGCGGGGCCTGCCGTCAGGTGTTGGTGGAGTTTGGAGACAAAACCCAGGTCATCGTGGCCGATGCCACCGGCCATCGAAAATCATTTACCCTCACCGACCTTCTACCCGAATGATTCACCTCCAGGGACCTGCTGTAATGGAGGATTGGATCGCCAAAGGTCGGCGTGTAGAGCTCGGAGGAGACACCTTCGCCCCTCGTGTTCCCGGAGCGAGGGCTTGGCCATATCCTGGTAGGTATGGCTTTTTATTTGCATCCTCTATGGCGTGGTGGTATAATACAAAGAACATCTGATAAGGGAAAGACCATGGAGCCAGAGGGTTTAAACGTCAAAATGGCTGAGGTCAGAGCCTTGTGCGATGCCAAGGGCTTCTCGACTGATCCGGAGCGCATTTGGGAGATGCTGGCCCTGATCCACACCGAAGTCTCGGAAGCGACCGACTGCTACAAGAAAGGCCAGCCTCTGGAAGCCGTGGGCGAGGAACTGATTGACGCCATCATCCGCATTCTGCATCTCCTCTCGGCTCTGGGCCTCGACGCCGAGGCCATCTACCAGCATAAGATGGCCGTGAACTGGGAGCGGCCCTACAAATACAACACCGTGAGGGGAGGGTAAGGGTAATACGAGTCAGCCAAGATTCCGGAGTCGAGGCTTCAGCCGGCTCCTCCCGCCTAAAGGCTCTACTCCTGCTTATCTGAACGTATCAGAGGAGGCGGTGTGGACAGAGAGCGCCTTTATCGCACCGAAGCGGTTGTCCTCAGGCGGAGCGACTTGGGCGAAGCTGACCGTCTGCTGACGCTTTACACCCCTGAGTGGGGCAAGCTGCGGGTCATCGCCAAAGGAGTGCGCAAGCCCACCAGCCGTAAGAGCGGCCACCTGGAGCTCTTCACCCACAGCCGGCTGCTCATCGCCAGGGGACGCAATCTGGACATCGTGACCCAGGCCGAGACCATCCACTCCTTTCGCCCCCTGCGGGAGGACCTGATACGCACCGGCTGGGCTTACTACGTTGCCGAATTGCTGGATCGTTTTGCGGAAGAGGGCGTCGAGAACCGCCCTCTCTTCAACCTGTTCCTGGCCACGCTGGGCTGGCTCTGTGAGGATGTTGACCTCGCTTTGACGGCCCGCTTTTACGAACTGCGCCTCCTGGCCCTGGCCGGCTACCGACCCCAATTGTTTCACTGCCTGGCCTGCCAGAGAGAAGTCAAGCCTGAGACCACCTCCTTCTTCAGCCCGGCCCAGGGAGGACTCCTCTGCTCCCGCTGCGGTGAGGGGCAGAAGGAAGCCAAAGCGATTTCCCTGCCCGCCCTCAAAGTCCTGCGTTTCATGCAGACCAATCGCTATGAGCTATGTCGGCGGTTGCGCGTTGGCCGCAAGTTGCATGCCGAACTGGAAGAGACCATGCGACGCTACATCACCTATACCCTGGAACGCAACCTGAAGTCGGTTGAATTCTTGCAGCGGCTGCAGAAGGAGATGAGTGGGTAGGAAAATGCAATTGCAACTGATCCACTAAGGACACTAAGAGCACGAAGAACAGAAGGCGGGAGATGAGCGGGTAGGAAAATGCAATTGCAACCGAGGGATTGGCACGACAGCAAAACCCAATTGTTGGAATTCGCCCAGGCGGCGGTCCCCCACCCTTGTGTTTTCGCTACCCTCAGCGGCGCCGATTTGTACGGCTTCCCCAGCGACGACAGTGACTACGACATCCGGGCCGCGCACGTCCTCCCCTTGCGGGACGTGATTGGCCACCCTTAAGGGCGGAAGTTGGGATCACATGAGTGGTGTCACCATCAAAGCCGAGCGGAAGCCGCCCGGCCTCTTCGCCGACCTCGTCTCCCACGATATTGGCAAAGTCCTGCACCTGGCTCTGAAAGGCAACGGTTACATACTGGAACAGATCTTCTCACCTCTGGTGCTGATCACCTCCGCCTGGCACGAGGAACTGAAAGCGATAGCCCAGCAGTGCATCATCCGGCGACTCTACTACCATTACCGGGGTTTTTTCACCGGCCAGGAGAAACTATATCACAACGTGGGCACCAAACGGGTGAAAGGCTTGCTCTATCAGTACCGCGTGGCCATGACCGGCATCATGGCCTTGGAGACGGGCCACCTGGAGGCAAACATCAACCGGCTGAACGAGTACTTCCGCCTGGCAGGGGTTGACGAGTTGGTGGCCCGCAAGGTGGGCGGTGAGGACGCTTTCCTGGTGGATGACACGCCCTACCTGCGCGAGATCGAGACCCTTCGCCCTCGCCTGGATACGGCCTACGAGCGCAGTTCACTGCCCGACCAGGCTTCGCCCGAAACCCGGGCCGCCGCCGAGGATTTTCTGATTCGGTGCCGCATGGAGCTGGGGCAAAGCAAGGTTGAAACAACGCACGAAAGGCATACGCCGTGAGGATCGAGGGCTTCGAATGGGGTGAAGGCAACCGAGGCAAGAATCTCAAGCATCACGTCACCGACGATGAAGCAGAAGAGCCTTTCTACAATCGGCACAAGTTGCGGCGGGCTGGCAATCTGTATTACTTGTACGGCGTAACCGACGCTGGTCGGTATCTGTTCATCGTGTTCAAGCGCAAGGGAAGAATAGCCCGCATCATTAGCGCCAGAAGCATGACCGACTCGGAACGGCGCTACTTCCAAAGGAAATGAGAGATGACTAAGAAACTACCACAGTTCAAAAATGAAGATGAGATACGAGAATTTTGGGGCAGCCATGACTCCACGGAGTACTTCGAGGAGATGGAAGAACTGTCTGAGCCTATTATTATGACTCAGCCTAGACAATCTGTCACAGTGCGACTGGAGATGGAGGCTATCGAGCGTTTGAAGGAGTTGGCTGCCCGTCAGGGGATCACCTACCAGACTCTCATCCAAATGTGGGTGATGGATCGGCTACAGGAAGAGGAGCGCCAGATCACGGCTACATACTAACTTCAGCCTGTCTGGAGACAGCTTATGCAGTTCACTGCCTGGCCAGTACCGCCCGAAACCCGGGCCGCCGCCGAGGATTTTCTGATTCGGTGCCGCAAGTGCTGGCCCATTTGGATCACGTCGAGAGACGGCGGACGGCAAACTGCTGACTTTGCTGACCACCTATTTGCAATCTCAGAGCGTATGAGCAGGAGATCACAACTTATGAGTTGAAGTATGGCATGACCTTTGCCGAATTCGCTGAAGCCTGGGAGCAAGGAGCCATCCCCGATCGTTGGTCACATGCTGTGGAACGGGACTACATGAAATGGGAAGGACTGGAAGAGGAACGGCGGCGGTGGCTGGCCCGCCTGCGGGCTCTACAGATTTGATGGTGAGATGGAGGAATAATAAATGTTGGCCAAATTTGAGGCCTATTCTGATGGCGAAAACTGGTGCGCGCGGGGCATTGGCGCTGATGTTTTCACTCAGGGAGCCACTCTCGATGACCTGATGAACAACATCCGCGAGGCCGCTGAGTTGCACTTTGAGGACGTTCTGAGGCAAGGAGAACGTGTGCATCTACTCGTCCTCTTTGAGTTCGTGTTGTGAAATGAGCGAAAAATCACTATCTTTCCAACAAGTCATCATGCGCCTGGAGCATTTCTGGGCCGAGCAGGGATGCGTCATCTGGCAACCGTACAGTGAGAAAGTAGGGGCCGGCACCATGAACCCTGCCACCGTGCTGCGCGTCTTGGGGCCGGAGCCCTGGAACGTGGGGTACGTGGAGCCCTCCTACCGCCCCGACGACGGCCGCTATGGCCAAAACCCCAACCGCATGCAGATGCACATCCAGTACCAGGTCATCCTCAAGCCGGACCCCGGCAACCCCCAGGAGCTCTACCTCAAGAGCCTGGAGGCTCTGGGCATCAACTCCCGCCAGCACGATATCCGCTTCGTCGAGGACAACTGGGAGAGCCCGGCCCTGGGGGCCTGGGGCCTGGGTTGGGAGGTCTGGTTGGACGGCCTGGAGATCAGCCAGTACACCTATTTTCAGCAGGCCGGCGGATTCGCCCTCGACCCGGTCTCGGTGGAGCTGACCTATGGCCTGGAGCGCATCGTCATGTTCCTGCAGGGCGTGCGCAGCGTGTGGGAGATTGACTGGGGGGCGGGGCTGAGCTACGGCGACATCCTGCTGACCCAGGAGGTCGAGCACTGCACCTATGCCTTCGAGCAGGCCGACGTGCAGGCCCTGACCCGGCTTTTCCAAATGTACGAGGCCGAAGCTCGCTGCGCCCTGGCCCGCGGCCTGGTTATTCCCGCCTACGACTATGTCCTCCGCTGCTCCCACACTTTCAACCTGCTGGACACCCGAGGGGCGATCGGGGTGACCGAGCGGGCGCACTACTTCGCCCGCATGCGCGACCTGGCCCGGGAGGTGGCTCAGGCCTATGTCGCCCAACGGCAAGAGATGGGCTTCCCCGGCCTGAAGCGCTCGTGGGTGGTAAAAGATGCCGCCAGGCCAAAGGGGGAGAGAAAAGAGGGAAAACGAGCCGCTGAAGGACCCCAGGACTTGCTGCTGGAAATAGGGACGGAGGAACTGCCCGCCGCCGATCTGACGGCGGCTATCGAGCAACTGCGGGAGCAGACACCCAAACTCCTGACCGAAGCGCGACTGGAGCACGGCCCGGTACGGGTGACGGGCACCCCACGACGGCTGGCGGTCTACGTCAAGGGCCTGGCTCCCAAACAGCAGGATCGGGAAGAACTGGTCAAGGGCCCGCCAGCCAGAGTGGCTTACGATGTACAGGGCCAACCGACCCAGGCGGCTCAGGGCTTTGCCAAAAGACAGGGCATCCGTGTTGATGAGCTGGAAGTGCGGGAGATAGATGGCGGACAGTACGTGGTCGCAGCTAAAATAGAGAAAGGCAGGCCCGCATCTGAAATCCTGGCCGGGCTGCTGCCTCAACTGATCTCCTCCTTGCGCTTCACCATGACCATGCGCTGGAACGAGTCGGGAGTGGCCTTCTCTCGCCCCATCCGCTGGCTGGTGGCTCTGCTGGGCGACCAGGTGATCCCCTTCGAGTACGCCAGTGTGCAAAGTGGGTCTACCTCGCGTGGGCTGCGGCCCCTGGGCTCGCCTGAGTTGGCCATCGAGAAGGCCAGCGCCTATTTTGACGTGATGGCTGCCAATTCTATCATCGTGGATGTGGACGAGCGTCGGGCTCGCATCGAGCGGCAGATCAACCGACTGGCCGCTGAAGTGGGCGGACGAATCCCCGAAGACCCGGCCCTCCGCGATGAAGTGACCAACTTGGTGGAGCAGCCCACCGCCGTGCGCGGCGTTTTTGAGGAGAAATACCTGTCTTTGCCCAGAGATGTGCTCGTCACGGTGATGAAAAAGCATCAGCGTTACTTCCCGGTGGTGAGAGACGAAGGGGCGCTGCCTGCGAACCACGTTTCACGTCCCACATCTCACGTTTTACTCCCCTACTTCATCGCTGTGCGCAACGGCGACGACCAGCACCTGGACACCGTGCGCCACGGCTACGAAGAGGTGCTCCGCGCTCGTCTGGCCGACGCCGAGTTCTTCTACCGGGCCGATACCAGCAAGAAACTGGAAGATTTTCTGCCTCGGCTGGATACCCTGATTTTTCAGGAAAAGCTGGGCTCGATGCTGGACAAATCCAGGCGGCTGGAGCAGTTGGTGCCTCGTCTGGGCCGGATGCTGGGGCTCTCGGAAGCAGAGCTGGCTACAGCCACCCGTGCCGCTCACCTGTGCAAGGCCGACCTGGCCACCCAGATGGTGGTCGAGTTCACCAGCCTGCAAGGGGTGATGGGGCAAGAATATGCTCGCCGGTCGGGCGAGCCCGAGGGT
>JBBIJG010000046.1:0-1005 GCA_037446095.1 Caldilineae bacterium | reverse complement strand
CTTGCCTGAGACCCGGCCCGGCCTTATTGTCGGCCTGGCCAACCGGCTGGACAGCCTGGTGGGCCTCTTCGCCGTGGGCCTGGCTCCCACCGGCTCAGCCGACCCCTACCATCTGCGCCGCGATGCCCTGGGAGTGGTCCACAACCTGATAGCGGCCGGGCTGTCTTTTGATTTGCGCGAGGGGTTAAAGGCCGCCGCCGAACTGCTGCCGCTGGAGGTGCCCGAGACCATACTGAGGCAGGTCCAGGATTTTATCGTTGCCCGGCTGGAAGGTATGCTGCGGGAGCAGGGCTATCGCTACGACGCCGTGGCCGCCGTCCTGGCCGAGCGCGGTCATGACCCTTACCTGGCAGCAGAGACGGTGCGAGCCTTCGCCGCCTGGCTCGAGCGCGACAACTGGATGGACATTCTCAACGCCTACGCCCGCTGCGTGCGCATCGTGCGCGAGTATCGAGAGCCCTTCCCCCTTCATCCTGACCAGTTCATCGAGCCGGCCGCGAAGCGGTTGTACGAAGCCTACCAGACCTGCCGGGCACAAGTCAATCCGCAAAGCACCGTTGACGAACTGTTCACCGCCTTCCAGCCCGTGGTCGAGCCAATCAACACCTTCTTCGACGAGGTGCTGGTCATGACCGAGGACAAAGCCCTGCGGGAGAATCGTTTGGCGCTCTTGCAACGCATCGCCGGGTTGACTGACGGAATCGTGGACCTGACCAAAGTGGAGGGTTTCTGATTCTGTTTGCCAAAAACGGGTAATACCTTTATAATTGAACGAGGAGACGCAAGATGCCGAGAATAACCATCATCAACCAATTCTTGAGGAGGCAACGAAATGGCCGTGATAAAAATCGAGAATTCCAAAGAAATGTCATCCGAAGAGTTCCGACAAATGCTGCAAGAAGCCTGAGAGAATGGTTCGCCCCTCAATGATCTTCTCGAAATAGTCTGGCAACTGACGGAACTCGAGCGGAAATACTATGAAATCAACCGACTTTATCGAAAAAT
>JBBIJG010000045.1:9126-10218 GCA_037446095.1 Caldilineae bacterium | reverse complement strand
GAACAGAGGCTCCGGTCGGAATTCTGATGAGCCATCCTGGCATATCAGTGGCTGTTAGCCGGTCCGGCTACCTTCTTTTAGTGACCTTGACCCAAGTCACGGCTGTTCCCACGTTGTAGAGAGACACTACAGGCGTCTCGTTCAGATGCAGCGGCACAAAGACACAGCCGGGGCGGATGTCCTCGCTGACCCTGGCCTTCAGCTCCAGGCTGTCCCTGACCGAGGCCACCGTCACCACATCCTGGTCGGCGAGGCGCAGGGCTTGGGCATCGGTGAGGTTCAGCTCGACAAAGGGCTCAGGTACGAGGGGGCGCATGATCTCCGACTTGATGAAGGGGAAGCCCCGGTTATAGAGCAGCCGTCCTGTGACCAGGGCCAGAGGATAAGCAGCATTGGCCGCCTGAGGCGAAAAGTTCGCCTGGGCGAAGCGGCGTGTTCCTCCCTCCGTCGCCACCTGGAGGCCGTCGTCGCCCAGGGACCCATAGCTGAGCCCTTCGTAAGGCGTGGCTACCCAGGCGATTTCCTCCATCACTGTTTGCGGCGAGCAAGGTCCCCACTCCTGTCCCATCGCCCTGGCCAGGTCAAAGATGATCTGCTCATGAGACCTGGCTTCCCGCGGAGGCCGCAGGGCCTGGTGCAGCCTCTGCACGCGCCCGGTCATGTTGGTGAAGGTGCCATCGGCCTCGGCGAAGCCAGCCGCCGGCAGCACCACATCGGCCAGCCGGGCCGTCTCAGTCAGGAAAAGGTCCTGTACCACCAGGAACTTGAGCTTTTCCAGGGCCTCATCGCCCAGGGGATGGTCCATCACCGGGTTGGCAGCCATAACGTACAAGGCCACTAGATCGCCGCCCAGGGCGGCCTTCAACATCCCGTCCAACCCCAGGCCCGCCTCAGCGGGCAACGAACCTCTCCAGCGTCTGCCCAGCCTTTCCCTGGTTTTATCGTCATCAACCCTCTGTCGGCCGGGGTAGAGATGGGGGGCCAATCCCATGTCGAGCACACCCCGCGAGTTGGGCTCCTGGGCCAGGCAGCCATTCTGAGCGCCGACGAGCAAGGCCAGGTTGTCTAGCGCAGCCAGACAGGCTTCGCCGT
>JBBIJG010000045.1:4150-9116 GCA_037446095.1 Caldilineae bacterium | reverse complement strand
CACGTCTGCGCCGTAGATGAGGACAACCGTCTGCGCTGCGGTCAAGACTCTGGCTGCCTCTCGCAGGGTCTTGGCCGGCACTCCGGTCATTTCCTCTACTTTGTCGGGCGAATAGCCCTTCACCCACTCTTCGAGTTCGGCGACGTTGCGAGCTTGCCTGGGCAATCCCTCGGCCAGGATGACGTGAGCCAGGCCGTTCAGCAAGGCCACCTGGGTGCCGGGCCGGTAGGCCAGCCAGGGGCCGCCGTAGCGGGTGAGGTGAATGCGCCCGGGGTTGGCCACGATGACTCTGGTCCCTTGCAGGTTCGCCGCCCTTCTGAGGAACAGCTCGACGAGGGGGGCTTCCTCCAGCGGATTGGCGCCGCACAGCAGGACAGCATCGGCTTCCCGGAGTTCGGCCAGGGAGGGGAGAGGGCGCGCGCCGTCGGGCAGGCGGCCGGGGTGGTCCACGTTGTTGGTGCCGAGGACGGTCCGCACAAACTTTTGGAACAGGTAGGCAGCCTCGTTGGTGACGGTGGCCGACCCGACCCCACCCACACTCTGGGAGCCGCTTTCCCGCACGATTTCCTTTAGCCGTCGGCTGACCAGGTTCAGGGCCTCGTCCCAGGACGCCGGCCTCAGTTCACCGTCCCTGCGGACCAGCGGCCGGGTGATGCGTTCGGGGCTGTCAATGTATTGGTGGGCGAAGCGGCCTTTGTCGCAGAGCCATCCGTCGTTGACGGCCGGGTTCTGGCGGGGGCTGATGCGGCGCAGTTTGTTCGTCTTGACGTCCAGGGTGATGTTGCAGCCAACGCCGCAATAGGCACACACGCTTGGCACTCTCTCCAGTTCCCAGGAGCGAGCCCGGAAACGAAAGACGCGGCTGGTCAGGGCTCCCACAGGGCAGAGGTCAATGGTGTTGCCGGAGAACACGGAATCGAAGGTTTGGCCGGGGAAGGTGTCCACCCTGGTGAGCCGGCCCCGCTCGAAGTAATCCAGTTGGAGGTCGTCGGCCCATTCCTCCAGGTAGCGCACACAGCGCCGACACAACACGCAGCGCTCCTCGTCTTTGACGATGAGGGGGCTGAGGGCGTAGGCCTTGCGTTTGTGGCGTTTCTCCTCGATGTAGCGGCTCTCGGTGGGGCCCCACTTGAAGACAAAATCCTGGAGGTCGCACTCGCCGCCCTTGTCGCAGACCGGGCAATCGAGGGGGTGGTTGGTAAGGAGGAATTCCAGCATGCCTTTGCGGGCCTTGAGCACCACCGGGCTGGCAGTGCGCACCACCATCTCCGGTCTGGCTACGGTCGTGCAGGCCGTTTGCAGGCCGCGCATCTTCTCGATCTCCACCAGGCAGATGCGGCAGCCGCCAAAGGGGGCCAGCTTCTCGCAGTAGCACAAGGTGGGGATTTCGATACCGATGGATTTGGCTGCCTCGAGAACCGTCGTCCCCTCGGGAACGGTCACTTGGCGGTCATCTATGGTGAGAGTTACCAATGGCTCCATGGGTCAAAATCCTGTGTTGTGAAACGTAAAACGTGAAGCGTACAGTTCAGATCAAGTCTTCGACATGCTTATGGCCACTATCGGTATAACTCCTTGTAACCACCCTTGCGCCAGAGGATATCGTAGAGGGTAATCTGGCGTTCGCTGTGATCGATCCAATAGAGCGCCCGGTGGTCACCTATGCGACACTTGCATAATCCCTCTAAATGCGGCGGCAAATTCCTCAGCCGCTTGTGTCTGATCTGTTCAGCATTGGCGGCTACCCAGCGCATCTTGCGGAGAATGCGTTTTGCAAGTTGCGAGTCCAGTTCCTGCAGAGTCTGCATGGCCTGTTCTGTGATGAGGAGCTTATAGCTCGCTTTCTAACCCCAGTAGTTTCAGTGCATCCTCGTATGAAACCACTCGACCTGCCAGGTGATCCGCCCGTGCTGCTTCCAATTGAGCAATGATTTCCGGATTGCTAAGGAGTTCTCGATCCTCAAGCTCCTCAAGCCGATCAATCAACGCCTGGAACAAGCGAATATCAACAACCACAGCCGCAGGTTCCCCATTTTGATAGACTATAGGCAGATGGAGTTCTTCCAAAAGGGACATGTCAGGTGTAAATGTAGTTGGTGCCATACTCTCACCTCTTTTTCCCTATATCAGCTTTTCAGGCCCTCACCAGTCTCAGACCATACACTGTCTTTCCCGAATGTGATACAGGTACTCGTCACGGAAGTGCTTGATGCTGGAGGTGATGGGGCCCAGGGCAGCGTCGCCCAAGGGGCAGAAGCTCTTGCCGCTGATGTTGTCGCAGATGTCCAGGAGCAGGTCAATGTCCTCTTCGCGGCCCTGGCCGTGCTCGATGCGGCGCATGATCTTGTACAGCCAGTCGGTGCCTTCGCGGCAGGGGATGCATTTGCCGCAGGATTCGTGGCGGTAGAACTCGGCCAGGCGCTCCACCAGCCGCACGATGCACGTTCCTTCGCCGACGACGATGACCGCCCCGGAGCCCAGCATAGAGCCGGCTGCGGCGATGGCCTCATAGTCCAGGGTCAGCGTGTCCAGCACATCGGGGGGCAGCATGGGCGTGGAGGAGCCGCCCGGAATAACCGTCTTGATAGGTTTGCTGGGGCCACCGGCGTAATCGTTGATCAGGGTCATCATAGGCGTGCCCAGGGGCAATTCGTAGACGCCCGGCTTGTTGACGTGGCCACTGATGCAGAAGAGCTTCAACCCCGGGCTCCTCTCGGTGCCAAAGCCCTTGTACCATTCGGCTCCGTGCTCGACGATGAACGGCACGTTGAAGAGGGTCTCCACGTTGTTGATGATGGTCGGCTGGCGGTAGATGCCTTGGCTGGCCGGGAAGGGAGGCTTCAGCTTGGGGTGACCGCGGTCGCCCTCCAACGAGGTAAGCAGGCCCGTCTCCTCGCCACAGACATAGCTGCCCGCCCCGCGGTGCACCGTCAACTCCAGGTCGTAGCCACTGCCCAGGATGTTCCGGCCCAGGTAGCCTCTCTCGTAGGCCTGGGCGACGGCCTTTTCCAGGCGTTTGGCCCCAAAGACATACTCGCCACGGATGTAGATGAAGGCGTGTTCCACCTCACAGGCGTAGGAGGAGATGATGATGCCCTCGATGAGGCCGTGGGGGTCGTGCTCGATGAGCACCCGGTCTTTGAAAGTGCCGGGCTCGCCCTCGTCGGCATTGCACACCAGGTAGCGGGGATAGACTCCCTTGGGCAGGAAGCTCCATTTGACCCCGGCCGGAAAGCCCGCCCCACCCCGGCCCCGCAAACCCGATTCCCTGACCAGGTTCACCAGTTCCTGGGGCTGGAATTCCTTGAGGGCCCTGGCCAGAGCCCGGTAGCCGCCGCGCTCGATGTAAACATCTATCTCGTGAGAGTTGGGCACTCCCACGTTGCGCAGGAGGAATTTTTCCATGCAGAGTTACTCCTCAAGAACCTGATGTGAGTTGAGCAACTGCAAGAACTCTTTGAAGTCGGGTGGAAGATGGACTGTAGCCATAGACGATTTGTCGCATTAGCTCTACTGCCTCCAGGCGCTCGTAAGGAGTCTTGGAAAGCCAATATTCTTTGTCGTCTGGTTCATCAAAAAGCGACGTTACGGCAAAGGCAGTTTTGTCAATTTTTAGAGAGTCAAGCATGTTCATCTTATCTCTGCGGCTCGATGATCACTTTGATGGACTCCCCCGCTTCGGCGACCAGTTGGAAGCCCAGGCCCGTCTCGGCCAGGCTCAGCCGATGGGTGATCATCTCGGCCACCGGCACGCGGCGGGCGCGGATCAGTTCGATAGCCACTACGGCATCCAGGGGGCTGTTCCCATAAGAGGGCATCAGGGTGATGCCGTTGCGCCAGAAATCGTTGACGGGGACGGGCAGGTCCACGCTCGGCTCGGTCGGTGCGAAGAACAGCACCGTCCCGCCGCGGTCCACCGATTGCAGGGCCTGCTGGAAGGCGGGAAAAGCCCCTGTGCAGACGATCACCAGGTCGGCCAGCCGGCCTTCGTTGGCCTGGCGCAGGCGGGTAGGCACGTCTTCCTGAGCGTGGAGCACGACGTCAGCTCCGAAGCGCCGGGCCGCGTTCAGGCGGTATGCGTTAACGTCCGTGGCCACGATGCGTCCGGCTCCCAGAGCGCGGGCCAGGGCGATGTGGAGCAGTCCAGAAATGCCACTGCCCAGAACAAGGACCGTTTGCCCCGGTTGCAGTCGCGCCACCCTCTGTCCACGTACGACGCAGGCCAGCGGCTCGATAAACGCCCCTTCCTCGAAGGACACCTCGTCAGGTAGCAGGAACACGCCCCGGTCCACGTTGAGCCGGGGCACCCGCAGGTATTCGGCAAAGCCACCGGGGTCATAGTTGGTAGTATGCAGGGTCTCGCAGACCGTATGCTGGCCGTTCAGGCAGTAGCGGCAGGTGTTACAAGGGATGTGGTGGGAGACAAAGACTCGGTCGCCGACCTTGTACCGCTCTACGCCCTCCCCAACTTCGACGATCTCGCCTGCGATCTCGTGGCCCAACACCAGAGGAGCCTTCTTGATACGATACCATTCCATCACGTCACTGCCGCAGATGCCGCTGGCCATCACTTTCACCAACAGCTCGCCAGGGCCAATCTGTGGCGTTGGCATCTCTTCCAGGCGCACGTCTCGGTTGTTGTAGTACATTGCCACGCGCATGGTGTCCTCCACGTGAAACGTGAGGCGTGAAACGTAAGGCTCGCACGACGTAAACTCATCACTTCTCACGTTTCACATTTCACGCTTCACGCTATTAAACAGGTCGTAGGCTTCCTTGACCGTGGCGTTCTCGTGGATGATGGCCCGCAGCGCCCGAGCCATAGCCACCGGGTGGTCGTTTTGCCAGACGTTGCGACCCAGGTTGACACCGATAGCCCCTCGCTGCATCCCATCGTAGACAAACTCGAGCACCTCCAGCTCGGTCTCACACTTGGGACCACCAGCCATGACCACGGGCACGGGAC
>JBBIJG010000045.1:0-4140 GCA_037446095.1 Caldilineae bacterium | reverse complement strand
GCCGTTGGTGACCTTGTCAAAGTCTTCGCACCAGTAGGTTTTCACCACGCGGGCACCCAGTTCGGCGGCGATGCGACAGCACAAAGCCAGGTAGCGGGCCTCCCGCTTCTCCAGCTCTTTGCCCACCGCGGTCACCGCCATGACCGGGATGCCATACTCCTCGCACTCATTCACCAGATTCGCCAGGTTCAACAAGGATTCATGCTCGTAATCGCTGCCCACAAAGATGGAAAGGCCTACCGCGGCCACATTGAGACGAATAGCATCCTTTACCGAGGTCGTAATCCCCTCGTTGGCCAGGTCTTTGCCCACCACACTGGTCCCACCGGACACCCTGAGGATGATGGGCTTGCTGTTGGCAGGGTCTATACACGACCGCAGCACACCTCGCGTCACGAAAAGGGCATCTACATATGGCAGAAGCGGCTTGACCGTTTCGCCCGGTTTCTCCAATCGGGTGGTTGGCCCCTGGAAATAGCCGTGATCTATCGGCAAAAAGAAACAATGGCCGTCCGGTTGGATCAGTTGTGACATACGGTTTTTCATCCCCCAGTCCATTTCCATTGCCTCCTTATTGTTCGGGCCTGACAATCAGATAACCTTTGTCCATCAGCCAGTGGTGAAATTGCCAGGTGGTGTATCGGCAATCCGCCTGGCACGTTTGCCGGATTCGCTCGTATTCTGCGGAGCCCGGTTCCTGGGCATCCAGCTCCAATTGCACCGGGCATTTCACGTCCTTGCAGAATTCTCTCCGTTGATATTCCACGTATCCTTCAATGGTCATCTCCTTACCTCCCCACCAACTCAGCCAGAATCCGGTCTATCTTCTCTGCCGTCAGATTCTCATAATACGTATCGTTGATCTGCATCACGGGTGCGGTGCCGCAGGAGCCCAGGCACTCCACAGTGACCAAGGTGAACTTGTTGTCCGGGGTGGTCTGGCCCACGTCAATGCCCAGCTTGCTCTTGAGGTATTCGACGATGTGTTCGGCGCCCAACAGGGAGCAGGAGACGTTGGTGCAGACCTGGATCAGGTTCTCCCCCATGGGTTGGCGGTGAAACATGGTGTAGAAGCTGGCCACCGAGGCTACTTCCACCGGCGGCAACCCCATAACTTCGGCCACATCGCGCATGACCTCTGGGCTTAGCCAGCCGTGTTCTCGCTGGGCCGCATGCAAAGCCATCAGCAGGGCCGATCTGGGATCGGGATACTTTCCCTTGCACCGTTGTATCTCGGCTTTGACATTCTCCGAAAGCACAGACATCTCCTATCTATCCACTTCTCCCAGTGTGATGTCAATACTGCCAATGATAGCTACCATGTCAGAGAGCAACTGACCTCTGGCCATGATTCCGGCCGCCTGAAGGTTGGAGAAAGATGGGCCCCGGATTTTCAGCCGGTAGGGCTTGGGGCTGCCATCGCTGACCACATAGAAGCCCAGTTCGCCTTTGGGGTTTTCACAGCAGGCGTAAACTTCTCCTGCCGGCGGGGAGAACCCTTCCGTCACCAGCTTGAACTGGTGGATCAGAGCCTCCATGCTGGTGCTCAGCTCTTCTCGTGGCGGGAGGGCGATCTTACGGTCTAGGCATTTGATGGGGCCCTCGGGCAACCTATCCAAAGCCTGGCGGATGATGCGCACGCTCTGCCGCATCTCCTCCATGCGCACCAGATAACGGGCATACACGTCCCCCTCGGGTCGGGTGGGGATATCGAACTCGAAATCCTGGTAATGGGAGTAGGGCGCATACTTGCGGACATCGTAGTCTACACCCGAACCCCGCAGGCAGGGACCCGTCACTCCCAGAGCGATAGCCGCTTCTCGGGGCAGTACTCCGACGCCCACCGTCCGTGATTTGAAGATGGGGTTTCGGGTCAGCATCTTGTCATAGTCGGACAGGTGCCTGGGGAACTCGTTGACAAAGGCGCGCACCGCTTCCACCCAGCCGGGTGGTGTATCCCAGCGTCCCCCGCCAATGCAGAAATAGCTGGGCGTCTGCCGGGCCCCGCAGATCATTTCAAACAGATTGTAGATGGCCTCCCGGTCACGGAAACAGTACATCAGCAGGCTCATGATAGTGCCCGACAGGTCCAGCACGCTGGTCCCCAGCCAGATCAGGTGGGCACCCAGGCGTTGCAACTCGCAGCAAATGACCCGCAGGTACTGGGCACGCGGGGGGACTTCCACGTCCAGGAGCTTTTCCACAGCCAGAATGTAGGGCAGGTTGTTGTTCATGGCCGAGACGTAGTCCATGCGGTCGGTGTAGGGGATGACTTGCTGGTAGGTTTTACTCTCGGCCGTTTTCTCGATACCGGAGTGAAGGTGACCGATGTCGGGGTGGGCGCTGACGATGGTCTCACCATCCAGCTCCAGCACAACCCGCAGCACGCCATGAGTAGCCGGATGTTGGGGCCCCATGTTGAGCACCATGTATTTTTCCGGGTCTACCCCGGGGGGCAGGGAAGGCTCCGGTGAAGGCGCTTCCATGACCTGAGTGCCGATTGACTCCAACTCAGGGTAATCGGCCGTGGCGGAGAAAGCCACCGGCTCATGCGCAGAGGGATAATCCTTACGCAGCGGGTGACCCCGCCAGTCGTCAGGCATCAGGATGCGCCGCAGGTCGGGGTGGCCCTGGAAGACGATACCCATCAGGTCATAGGTCTCCCGCTCGTACCAGTTGGCTCCCGGCCAGATGGAAGTCACCGACGGCACAGTGGGGGGATGGCCTGCCAGGGGCACCTTCAGGCGCAGGCGGCGACGATGCTCCAGGGAATACAGTTCATAAACCGTAGCGAAACGGGGGTTCAGCCCCATAGCCGAATAATCCACTCCGGCGACAAAGGTCAACATCTCATACCGAAGTTCAGGATCGTCGCGCAAGAAGCGACAGACCTCGACCAGATCATCGGGCCTCAGCTCAATGGTGGTTTCCCCCCGGAACTCTTCCTCTGCCAACACGGCCTCTGGAAAGCGGGCCCTGAGTTTCTCGACAGCTATACCTTCAGTCATCTTCGGTCCTTCGCCACAAGGTTGACGGGTGGTGCCTTGCTGACTCGCCGCCCCATGGACTACGCCCTATCCTTGAATTTCTCTTGCTCTATTTTTTTCTGCAACTTGGTGATCGCATAGAGCAGGGCTTCGGGACGAGGTGGGCAGCCGGGCACGTAGACATCAACAGGGATGATCTTATCTGCCCCCTGAATAATGGCATAGTTGTTGAACATACCGCCTGACGAAGCACAGGCTCCCATGGCGATGACCCACTTGGGCTCGGGCATCTGCTCGTAGAGGCGCTTGACCACCGGAGCCATCTTCTGCGAGATCCGGCCGGCCACGATCATGACATCGGCCTGGCGCGGGGAAGCGCGGAAAACCTCGGCTCCAAAGCGGGCAATGTCGTGCCGGGACACCCCGGCGTGCATCATCTCAATGGCACAACAGGCCAGGCCAAAAGTGAGAGGCCAGGGGGAATACTGGCGGCTCCAGTTGACCAACTTTTCCAGCGTGGTGGTGAAAATCAGGCCTTCTGGCAGCTTGCTCTCTAGTCCCATTCCAAAGCCCCTTTCCGCCAAACGTAGAAATAGCCTATCAGGAGAATCAGCACAAAGACCCCCATCTCTAGCAAGCCAAAGAGCTTCAACTTTTTGAACACGACTGCCCAGGGGTACAGAAAAATGACCTCGATGTCAAAGAGGATGAAAAGCACGGCGGTGAGATAGTATTTGACAGGGAAGCGTCGGCCGGTAGTGCCAAAAGGGAGCTTGCCAGATTCGTAGGTCGAGAGCTTGACCGGGGTAGGTTTACGAGGACCGAACAGAGCGGGCACAAGGAGGGCTAAAACGGAGAAGACAAGGGCTACCATGACAAGGATCAGGATGGGGAGATAGTCAATGGGCATGGGGCTGAGCTCCTCCTAAACTTTAACTGGGGATAGAGTGTATCATAATCCAGGTGGTTTGTCAAATGTTACAGCAGAGCCGCCTCAAACCGACAGGCTCAGCCAGGCGGTTGAAACCGCGCCTGGGAGGGCGCTTCGCGCCGGGCGACTACCTGCCCGGTCGCCGCCGCACTACCCACGCAGAGCCCGCCCCTTCGTTCAGGGCCAGCTCTAAGCCTATTTTCCGCACCCATTGCTATCCAA
>JBBIJG010000044.1:8945-10222 GCA_037446095.1 Caldilineae bacterium | reverse complement strand
CCATCCACGTGGTGTGGGAGGACTACAGGCCGGGCAACTGGGACATCTACTACGCCAGAGCAGAGAGAGAGGCTCCCGAATCGTGGGTGGACGTGGAGGTTTCCGCCGAGACCCTCACTACCAACACCGATGGCTGGCCCACGCCTAACCCGATTACAGTCACAGTGACGCTGAAATGCCCCGCTGATGGGCCATATTGCAACGCTCCTTTGGAGTTTAATTTGGGCTCTCAGGACCAGAAGGCGCGGTTCTATGTCTACGATTCTGATCTGGACTGTTACGTGACCACAGACGATCCGGGTAGCCCTTATTCCTTCAAGTCCTACACGATGACCTGTCTGGGGTTCGAACTGCCCCCGGGCACGATGGCCACCTCTCGCTGGTGGGTCTGGGTTCAGCCCTCGGACGCAGCAACGTTGGATGTCTCAGCGACGTGGTGGAATGGAGAGACCGATACCGAACAAGTGAGTGTCCCCCAGGCCCAGATCCACCCTGTCGTCTTCTTACACGGCATCCTGGGCTCTCAGCCGCCGAAGGACCGGTTGCTGACTAATGAAGAGGAAATGAAGGAATACCTGGACCCCTTCCTAGGTTCCTACTGGCCTTTGATGGACAACCTCCAGAAGATGGGCTACGTGTGGGACAAGACACTGTTCGTGCTGACCTACGATTGGCGGCAGTCGAACAACGACTCGGCCGCATATCTGGCGGGCCAACTCTCTGGTGCAGTTATTCCTCGCTCCGGCGCGGTGCCCTACGTGGCTGATGACGGCAAGGCCGACCTGGTGGTGCACAGCATGGGTGGGCTGATCAGCCGGGCTTACATCCAGGGCGGCGGCTACAACAACGACGTCCGCAAGGTGGTCTTTATCGCCGCGCCGCACAAAGGCTTCCCCTTCGACTACCGCACCTGGGAGGGGCTGACGTGGAGCGACTACCTGTACAACGCACCCCTGGGAGGGGGCGGGCCTTTTATGTCGTTCCTGATGGATGAGAAGATATGGCCAACGCTGATTGTAAAGAAATACGCCCCCACCTACGAGGAATGGCTGGCAGGAGGATGTGATCCTTATGCTTATGACGTTGATGCTTCTGCTTGTCCAAAATCAACACTGTACAGGTGGTCCCACGATCCAATACGAGGAATTCAGTCCCTGCCTGAAATGCTGCCCACCGAGGATGTGCCCGTCTACCTGGTGAACGAGGACGGCAACCCACCGGACCGGCCGCCAGAGTGGCCGTGGGGCCACGAGGTGAACACCTTCCTGCAAGACCTC
>JBBIJG010000044.1:0-8931 GCA_037446095.1 Caldilineae bacterium | reverse complement strand
ACATTGGCTTGCTGGCGGGTCGCCTGGGTGTGGAGAACATCTACGTCCTCTACGGCACAGGCGCGGAAAGGACCAACCTGAAATACGAGGTCTGGCGACCCGGTTACGAGCAAGAGCCGCCCACGGATTTGTGGGCCTATGGTAAGGTGATGAAGGGTGGCATAGGGAAAACCACAGAGGGTGACGACCTGATCCCTGCTTACAGCACCACTCTTCGTCGCAACGGGTTGTTGGCGGATATGCCTGAAGGCAATGAGCGGCCCCTCGACGCGAAGCCGGATGACGGAGCCAGGCACAAGGGGATCATGTATTACGATGACACGCAGATGCTCTGGGTGCCCCATTTCCTGGCCGATTACGAGGCACTGCCCTTCAAGACCGAGTACTCAGCACCTGTTTTGCCCCTTGACCACCTGGTGTCTGTGGTCAGTGCCTGTCCCATCAACCTGCTGGTCACCGACTCCCAGGGGCAGCGGCTGGGCTACGACCCGGCTACGGGCCAGGTGGTGCGCGAGATACCCAACGCCGTGTACACCGCCCCCGGGCAGGAGCCGCAGATCATCCTCATCGCCGATGCGCCGGAAGGGGCCTATCAGATCACCGTCACCGGCTACGGCGAGGGGGTCTATGGTTTCTGGGTGGCCCACACCGATGTGGCTGGAGTAGTGCCGGTGGCCCTGTTCACCGGCCAGACCGTCACCGGCCAGGTGAGCGTCCACACCCTGGACTACACGCCGCCGAGCTTGGTCTTCCACGACGACTTCGAGCGGCCCGACAGCACCGACCTGGGGCCGGATTGGGTGGAGGTGAAGGGCGACTGGGACATCCGCGACGGGCAAATGCACGTCCGGACCAGGGGCGGCCCTGAAGAGGTGGCCACGAGCCGCACCTTCACCGAAACCCACTTCACCATCGAGACCCAGGCCAAGGGCCTCGGCCAGGGGACCAAGCCCCCGGACCGTTACGAACTCTTCTTCGGAGCAGGCGGCGGGGGACAGAAAGGCTACAGCGTGATGTATGAACCCAAGGACCGGCGGCTGTCGCTGGTGAGGGGAAACCGGTCGTTGGACGCCGTCTCCATCGGCTTGACACCCGACGGATGGTACGGCCTGCGGGTGGTGCGGGACGGGGAGACAGGGTTGATTCAGGTCTACCTGGACCGGGGAGCAGGCTACGGTGCCGAGCCCATCCTGGAAGCTACCGATACCACCTATCCGGCGCTGGGGCAGGTGGGCTGGCTGGCACGGTCGAGGGGGTATGACTTCTACGTGGACTGGATTGCCGTGCGATGAGCAGGCTGGGCGAGGAAACAGCGATGAGCCAGAAGTGGATTAGGCGGTTGCCGGTGGTGGCGCTGGTGATACTGGTGGTGGGGGCCTGTTGCTATTGGAGCGGGGTGTGGTGGTACGTGCCGCCGCTGGCGCAGATGTGGGCCAACCACCTGGACCGGGTGAAGGGCAAGGCCGAGTTGCTGGGACCGGCACAGTGGTATGGAGGAGGGGGGGAACTGTCACCGGACGGGCGGAAGATGGTGATCAGGCGAAAGCGGCGAGGGCAAAAGGAGTTCTTGATGTGGAACCTGGTCACAGGTGAGCAACATCTCTTGGACATCCAGCATGCGTCGTGGCTCCTCTGGCTCAACGCTGACCAGTTCGTGGTTTTTGATACTGGCCCAGATGAGTATTACCTGGTAGATGCTCGTGATGTAACGATTGTGTCGGCCACGATCTTCCCTGAAGAGCAGTATAAGCAACCGGGTGGGCTTGAGCGCGTCCAATCTCTGTGGCGAGAAGCCGATCAGGTTTATGTTGTTGATACGCTAGGTATGGCAGGTTATACGATCATCACCCTGGAACATGGACAACCCTATGTGTATCGTGCCTTTGGTATCCCCGATAATGAAGTCGAGGCGCTCATAGATGACATCCCTCACGTGGATGTGCCACTGCTTGGCTGGGGGAGGCCCACCCTGACAAATGAGCGCGTGTATTCACCTGACGGACGGTTCTACACGGCGCGTGTACCTGCCGGCTGGGTGGAGAGCGTGGTCATCTACACGCGAGATGGGAAATTGGTTGCCAGAGCATACAAGGGCGGTTGGCAGCCCTCTATCCTCGGCTGGGCGCACGACAGCAGTGGGGTGTATTTCGAGATGGGCATCAGTGGCTCCTCGGCAGCGTGTTTGGTGCCCTACAAGCCGCTTTTCAAGTTATCGCCTTTCACGGAAGCCGAGGCACGCTGGGCAATGGTGTGGCGCGTAGGCAAGTGGACGGGTGTGCTGGCAGCACTGGGGATAGGATGGTGGTTGTGGAAACGACGGCGGGCAGTCAGGCAGATGTAAGTGCAACGGGGCCGGGGCAACCCGGCTCTGTTGTATTGTTGGTGAGGAATTGCCAGCAATTAGACGCCGTCCCCATCGGCCTGGGTGTATCGCCCTGAACACGCCAGCGGCCGCCAGCAGGGGCTTATGGGCAAGTGGACCGATGACCACCGCTCGTACGCTCTGTATCTGCAAGGGCAGCGGGCGCACTTGGCCCTCTCCAGCGACGGGACGAAGGGAGGGACGGTGGACCTGCGCAGCAACAGTCAGATACCCAAGGGCACCTGGACGCATCTGATGGCCACCTACGACGGAAGCGTGATGCGTTTGTACATCAACGGTGCACTGGATGCGGAACAAGCAGCGGCACTGAACATCTTCGCCGGGGATTCGCCGCCTCGGGACGTGGGACGACGCGCCGGACGCGCCGAGTGAGATCACCGAGAGCAGCCCCAACAACGTCCAGATCCGGCGCTACATTGACCCGGAGGGCGACCTGGACTGGTTCCGCTTCGAACTGAGCGAGACGGCTACCATCCGGGTGCACCTGACCAGCCTGCCGGCCAACTACGACCTCTACCTCTACAACGCCGACGGGCAACTCCTGGCCTCTTCGACCCGGCCGGGGCATCAAGCGGAGCACATCACGCTGCGCGACCGGCCGCCTGGCCTCTACTACGTCCTGGTCGTCGGCGTGGACGGCGCCCACGACCCGGACAACACCTACCAACTGCGCTTCGGCGTGCACTAGGGGAGGGAGTGCGATGAAGCCCCGTTGCCTGCTCTACGTGGGGGTGCTTTTCCTGGCGCTCGTGGGGTGTGGCCTGGGGTGCTATGAGCTGAACCGGGCCTGGCTGGCGGCTTGCAAGCGGGCCTGGGAGGAGGAATACTACGGCCTCGACGAGGTCCTGGGCCAAGTGGAAGTGCTTGTCCCCCGGCAACGGAACCCCGGCACAGCGAGGTTGTCCCCTGGGGGCACGCGGCTATTGGTGGGCACCAACGAGGTGCTGCGGATGATTGACTTGGTGGACAAGCGGGACCTGAAGGTGGATATGAAAGGCGCGGAAGGGGCACTTTGGGTCACCGATGACCTGTTTGCGCTGCAGCTGGGGGGCAGTTGCTACTTTCTAGTGGATGCAGGCGACATGACCCGTTCCCGATTCGAGAAGATCAAACGAGAAGACGTGGAGGACATTCACGAGACGCTCAAAGCCCTGGTGGAGCGGGCCACCCAGGTGTACATCTTTGAAGCATGGTCGCCGAGTATCTGGCTGGAAGGTGAGGGGTTCCGCTACGCCGTGTCCAACCCTTTCCCGTCAGACCAGCCGGAGAAGTTAGAGGCTCTGCTGGCCGAGACACCGCACCTGTCTGTCCCTGTTTTTAGCCCCTCTAGGCCGGGGAAGGCTTATGCTGTTGACGGTCGGCTTTACTCGCCTGATAATCGTTACTACGCTGTGGTACCGGCTAACGATGTTGAACGGGTGAGCATCTACACGAGTGAGGGTAAGTTGGTCGCCCAGGCATACAACAAAGGCTGGGGAATGGGCATCTACGGCTGGACCTATGACGGCAGCGGCGTCATCTTCGTGATGGGTGCTCTTGGCTCCAGCGCCGGGGTTTTCCATCCGGAGCAGCCTATCTACAAACTGCTGGTGCCGGGGGCAGTGAAGCGCGGCACGCCGGTGCCGATGTCCACTCCCACTCCCACCCCGACGAGCGAGGGAGGCCTACCGGGGGCGACGGTGTTTCCGCTGGAGACGCTCGTCCCTTGACGACGTGCTGGTGCAGAACATGGTAGTACCCATGCCTACAGCCACTCCGACGCCGACGCCTACCCATACACCCACACCAACGGGCACTTCAACGTCCACACCGACGAATATACCTACGGCCACGCCGACACCGACGGTGGACGCCGGACCGGATCAGACGGCCAACGAAGGCGACGAGATAAGCTTCAGCAGTACCGTCACTGATGGGCTCAACACCTACACTATCCAGTGGGACTTTGGCGACGGAGCCATGGCCAGCGGGACACTGACACCGACCCACACCTACGCCGACAATGACGTATACACAGTCACGCTCAACGTCTCTGTCCATGGAGGTGCAGTGGGCAGCGACACCCTGCTGGTCACCGTGGACAATGTCCCCCCGGCTGTGGGGCTGATCACGGCGCCAATGGACCTGCTGGCGGTCAGCACCACTATCACCGCCAGCGCCTCCGTCGCCTCCATCCCCAATACGCCGACAACCCCCACCCGTCCACCCCGTTCCAACCAGAGCGCCGCAGCAGGCAGATGCATCGCCTCCGGCACCCACCGCCGTGCGGGAGGTGACGCCTAACTTGGTATAGATGTTGCCCATGTGGAACTTGACCGTGCGTTCCGTGATGACCAACTCGGCGGCGATCTCGGCGTTCTCTTTGCCCTGGGCCATCAGCCGCAGCACTTCCTGCTCCCGTTCGGTGAGGGGATTGTCTTCGGCTGCCGTTTTATCCCCCACCGCCCGCCAGGCGACCCTGGCTGCCCGTCGTTCGGTGCGCGAGTTCACCGACGAGGAACTGACCTTATATGAACCCCTCTACCTTATTCCTATTGGGCACCCCAGATGAGAGACGAAGAACGACACCCCCGGCTTTGGGTCGGCACCTCCGGGTGGGTCTATCCCCATTGGCGGGAGGTGTTTTACCCCGCCAGGCTGCCGACAACCAGATGGCTGAGCCATTACGCTCAGCATTTTCCGACTGTCGAGCTCAACAACAGCTTCTACCATCTGCCTTCAGAGCAAGCTTTCCAGGGTTGGCGGGAGAAAGCCCCCCAGGGCTTCCTCTTTGCCGTCAAGGCCAACCGCTACATCACCCATATCAAGAAGCTGCGAGAGGCCGGGGAGCCTCTGGAGAAATTCCTGAGCCGGGCGCGGCTTTTGGCAGACAAGCTGGGCCCTATCCTCTACCAACTGCCTCCTAACTGGACCTGTAACCTGGAAAGGCTGCGGGAGTTCCTGGCCCTCCTACCCGGCGACCTGGATCATGTCCTCGAGTTCCGCAACCAGACCTGGCTGAAGGATGAGGTGTTTGCCCTTTTAGCGAAACACGGCGTGGCCTTTTGCATCATCAGTTTGCCTGGCTTTGATTGCCCTCTCCGAGTGACCGCCCCTTTGGTTTACATCCGCATGCACGGCAGCGGCCTGATTTACGGCGGCTGTTACAGCAGGGATGAGCTAAGATGGTGGGCAGAGCAGATCGGAGGGTTTCTGGACGAGGGGCACGATGTCTATGTCTACTTCAACAACGACGCTTTCGGCTACGCTGTGCAGAACGCCCGGCAACTGAGAGAGCTCCTTATGGCGGCGAACCGCTGCCCCTCTTGATAAGGACTTTAGCTCACTCTATCAACACCAGGCCGAAAAGGCGACAGGGGGACTCCAGCGTCTGGACCACGGCAATTTCCCATCCGGCCTGACGCACGGTGGCATATACGTCTATGCCGCAAGCTTCCATAGAAGGCCGGGCCTGGTCCGGGAAACGGCAAGGACCGGTGGGGTCACATTCCTTGCAAAGAAGACAAGGCCCGGCTCCCATCCCCCAGGCTCGATAGTACCCGGCCAGGAAAAGTTCCCGTTCCAGGGCAGCAATTAACCTGCCCAACCGACGACGTTGCCGGGTCTCTTCTTTCCAGCCCCCACCTGCTACTCCTATACGCACCAGCAATGCCTGCCGGTAATGACTCAGTATCCGACGGGTAACCTCTGGCGAGGGCGAATGGGGTGGACAGGTCAGGCGTTCCCCATAGCCTCCACAGCCATACTGGCATTTCAGCCGCACCCAGTCGGCCACCACCACCTGAGCAGCAGGGATGATCTGGGCAGCATCAGCGCCCAGTTCCACAGCCCGCGTAACCCAGTCTTTCATTTCGTTGCCTCCCTATGTTGGTCTCCCTTTTGAGAATATAGCCAAGATTATAGTACACTCGTTCGCCATCGTCAAGCTGCCCGGCCTCCGGGCTGGCGCAACGGTTCGCCCCCCGTGGGAAGCCAGACCTGATTTCGGAGGTGACTCTACGAGGGACATCACGCCGGACAGAAGCAGACAGATCCGTTGCACAAGCCCCTCATCAGCCAACTTTACAATCGAGACGTAATCTGGTATGATTAGAAGCAAATCTAACTCCCTGGGAGGTGCCCCATGACCACCGCTTACGTTTACGACCCCATTTATCTGGAGCATGACTTGCCTGGCCACCCAGAAAATAAGAGGCGATTGGAGAAGACCATGGCCCTTCTGGAGGCCCAGGGGATACTGGAAAGGTTAATCGCACTGAAACCATCTCCTATCTCAATGGAACGGTTGCAACGAAATCACAGCCAGGGCTACATTGATCAAGTACGTCGGGTATCGGAGAGGGGCGGAGGTTACCTGGACCCTGACACCTATGTGAATTCCCGCTCCTACGAGGTGGCCTTGATGGCGGCCGGAGGGCTGGTCAATGCCGTGGAGGCCATTCTAGATGGTCAGGTGGATAATGCCTTTGCTATGGTGCGCCCACCAGGCCACCACGCCCTGACCGATCGAGGTATGGGCTTCTGCCTTTTCAACAACGTGGCCGTGGCTGCCCGCTACGCCCTGGAGGAAAAAGGCCTGGAGCGAATTCTCATCGTTGATTTCGACGTCCACCATGGCAACGGTACCCAGGACTCATTTTATGAAGAATCATCCGTCCTCTACTTCTCTACCCACCAGTACCCCTACTATCCGGGCACTGGCCATTGGCGGGAGATTGGCGAAGGCGAAGGACAGGGCTATACAGCCAACGTACCCCTGCCCGGCGGGGTAGGCGATAAGGGCTTCCAGCGCATCTTTGACGAGTTTCTCTACCCTCTGGCCGCGCGTTATCAACCTCAATTGATCCTGGTTTCAGCTGGCTATGACTCCCACTGGGACGACCCCCTGGCCATGATGGGACTGACGATAACCGGCTACGCGCATCTGGCTCGTACCCTGAAGGCCATGGCCAACGATTTCTGCGGAGGGAAGATTGCCTTTACCCTGGAGGGAGGCTATCATCTGGAAGTCCTGTCCCACTCTATCCTCAATGCCTTGAAGGTATTACTGGGTGATGAAGACATCATTGACCCTTTGGGTCCCTCTCCTCGCCCAGAGCGCCCTATTGACGACCTGCTCACCCAGCTCAAAGAGCTACACCGCCTGGCAGCTCCGAGACAAACTCCTTAGTGCTCATCCGACAACCTGTAGGGCAGGCTTGCTAGCCTGCCCGGACAGCTTGGAAAGGCTGTCCCACACCTGCTTTCGGATAGGTTCTTAATGGGAATGTTGGTTGACATTTTCGCTAAAAAGTTGCATAATATACTTTAAGACCGGTTGACTGGTGTAAGCAACTCCTGCGCTGCCTTCGCTGCTGAGAGAGACCTGGAAGGAGAAAGGCCATGACTAAAATCAGCCTGCGAGAGTATTGTGAGGAAATCAAGGAGCTCATCAAAACCGATTCTCACGACCAGGCTATTGCTATATGCCAGCATATTCTGCGCCTATATCCCAAATACCTTGAGGCGTACCGCCTATTGGGTCAGGCCTGTCTGGAAAAAGGCATGCGCAGGGAGGCAGAGGACTTTTTTAACCGGGTCTTGAGCGCCGACCCTGAAGACTTTATCGCCCATGTGGGATTGAGCATCATCTGTGAAGAAAGAGACCTGGATGAAGCTATCTGGCAGATGGAGCGCGCTTTCGAATTGGCCCCGGATAACCCAGAAGTCCGTAAGGAGTTGAGACGTCTCTACGCCCGCCGCGATAAGGTGGAGACGCCAAGGTTAAAACCCACGCGGGGAGGTTTGGGCCGGCTGTATGCCAAAGGAGGACATCTACAGCAAGCTATTGAAGAATTTAAAGGAATTTTAGAGGAAGATAAGGAGAGGGTGGATATACAGATTGCTCTGGCGGAAGCTCTGTGGCGCCATGGGCAAAGGCTGGAAGCCTCTGAGTTATGTTCGAGCATCCTGGAGAAACTGCCCAACTGTTTAAAAGCCAATCTGATCTGGGGAGAAATCTGGTTCCACAGCGATGATGAAGAACTCAAAAAGGAGGCCACAGCCAGACTGGCCACAGCACAGGCTCTTGATCCAGAGAACATAGTCGCCCAAGAGTTGCTGGGCCATCTTTCCCCTCTCCCCCTCAAACTCCAAGAAGTCCCCCGGCTGGAGGCGATAGCCGTGGCCCCCGGGGAAGCAGCGGAAGAACTGCCTGCTATGGAGGCCCTCCCCGAAATCATGCCTGTGGAAGAGGAGGCTTTTGATTGGTTGCTTCAAATGCAGGAGGGAGCTCCAGTCGAAGAACCGAAACTCGAGCCCATGATGGTAGAACCCACTGCCGAAGCAGAGTCGGCAGAAGCCGAGGAGATTCTGGATTGGCTCCGACACCTGAAAGAAGAGCCCATTGAAGCTCAGATTCCAGAGCCTCTACCACCGGAAGGACCGGGGGTCGAAGCAGCACCCCTCACCGAGGAGGAGGAAATCCCCGCCTGGCTCCGCATCCTCCGCGAGGAGGGCCTGGAAGAAGCCCCGGCCGAAGCCCCCGTAGCCGAGGCCCCCCCAGTTGA
>JBBIJG010000043.1:5012-10254 GCA_037446095.1 Caldilineae bacterium | reverse complement strand
CCAACAGGAACCACCATGGTGATTTCATTGCCCCTGGAGGCATAGGAATTGATGTATGTAGATTGAGGGTGTTTTAGGCTATGGGTACTTTCTTGCTGATTGGGAACAGAGAAGAATCGCCTTGGGCACAGACTCTGGCGGAGGCTTTGGCTCCCTTGGGGGAATTGCACATCATCTCGGAACAGGAAGCATTCCAAGAGAGTGAGCGGGAACGATATGATGTAATCATTGTGGATAGTACAGTCGTAAAAGAGGTTGCCCCTTTGGTTGCACGTCTGCGCGTCCGGCAGCCGGCGGCTCGGCTGGTGGTGGCGACGCTGTCCCCCACCTGGCAGCGAGCCCGGGATGCCATGCAAGCCGGAGCGTTTGACTACATTCGGAAGTCGCTGGACAAACAGGAAACCTTGGCCGCCATGAAGAAAATCCTGAGCCGGCCAGGGCCTGGTTCGACCGGTTGAACCGATGGAGGGAGAAGGTACTATGCCAAAGCCAATCATCCTTTTTGCTGATAACGATCCCGACTTCCTGAAAACCCGTGCGGAATTTCTGCGGCAGGAAGGTTATCATGTCATCGAAGCCGCCAAACCTACAGAGGCCAGACAGCACCTGGAGGCTGGCGGTATAGACCTGGCCATCTTGGACATCCGTCTCGAAAACGACGACAACGAGCGTGACGTTAGTGGCCTGATGCTGGCTAAGGAAACGGCGGAGAAAATCCCTACCATCGTGATCAGTGGGTTCATGGAACGGATGGTTCCCACGATTATCCTCACCGGCTTCCCCACCTATGAAAACGTGCGGGAGGCGTTGGCACCAAAGGTCGGCGGACTGCCAGCGGCTGTGGATTTCGTGGCCAAGCAGGAAGGACCAGAAGCGCTTCTGGCAGCCATACGGCGAGCGTTGTCAGCCCCTGCGCGTAAGCGAGCCGAGAGCCTCACGCCGAGGGCAGATATGGCAGAGGAGGCCGCAATACCGGTTCCCACGGACAGAGTGCGGCGAAAGATGCTGGCGCTCATCGGCGCTTTCGCTTCGCTGGTCCTGGGGGCGGGCATGGGGATCGGTGCTGTTGTCACCGGGGATCCCCGGTTGCTGTTGGGCACCTTCCTTTTCGCCTTTCTCATGGTCGCCAGCATCATAGCCTGGATCTTTATGGAGTGAAGCAAGCATGCCCGAGAAGACGAAGCCCCCATCGCGAAGAGAACCCCCGGGCAAGCACAAGCCTCCAGTTCGGAAACCCATTCCCTGGTTCAAGATCGGGTGGGGCTTGCTTGTAGGCCTGGTTATCATCTCCTTGTCGGTGTGGTTCTATCTTTTCTGGTTTGATCTCCAGGAATATTGTGCCAGAAGCCCCCAATTCCAGGGTGTCAAGATAGGTCTCACAGGTCCGGCCTTTCTCCCAGTCGGTGACGATGCCGAGTTCGTCGTTACCGCGATCAACGAGCGCAGCACGCCTGCCGAGCTCTCTTTGGACTTGAGATATGCCGGAGCATCGCTGTGCAGCGCTGCAGCCGGGGAGAGCCCTCGGGTGAGCTTTGGCCCAGTCCAGCCTGGAGAGCGAGCAAGCCGCAAGATCACCGTTCTCTTCCCTCTTTGTCTAGAAGGCGTTGTGTCCCAAAACTGGCCTGGCAGGCAGGTGGAGTTTGAAGTGTGGCTAGCTGTAGATGCTCAGCCACCTGAGCGGATCGACGCTGTCGCCTTGCCCGTCGCACCGCTGCCGAAAGCAAAGACATTGGGAAAGTGGGCGAGCGGTTGGCTGGCCGGCCTGGCCTTGTGGACGGGCAAGGAATTATGGGAGCAGATCAAGAAGACGGCGCAACATCCCCTTCCGAGAGCGAGGTCCACTACTTAGAGACGCCGGCTACTGGAGAGTATGTATGTACATCGTGTTTGCCGACAACGACCCTGACTTCCTGAACACCCGCGCCGAGTTCCTGGAGCAGGCCGGGTATCGGGTGCTGAAGGCCTACACCCTGGCACAGGCCCGCCAATTCCTGACCGATGCCTACGTCCATCTGGCTATCCTTGACATCCGCATGGAAGACGATGACGACGAAAAGGACATCTCCGGCCTGACCCTGGCCAAGGACCCGGCCTTCCGCCCCATCCCCAAAATCATGCTCACCGGCTTTCCCAGCTACCAGTACGTGCGCGAGGCGCTGGGCCCGGCCATGGACGGCCTGCCACCGGTCGTGGACTTTCTCGCCAAGCAAGAAGGCCCGGAGGCGCTCATCCAGGCCGTGGAGCGCGCCTTCACCCAACACATGCGCCTCAACCGGGACCTGGTCATCCGCTGGGACGAGCGGGAGCCCCTTTCCTTCCCCTGCCTGGTGGGCCTTATTCAGCCGGCAGTGCCGCCCGAACACTTGCCCGACCGGGTCGGTGAGCTGGAAGACCTCTTCCGCAAGCTCTTCTACAGCAAGCGCCAGATCACCCTCGGCCGGCTCCTCTGGCATCGGGAAGGGCGGGCCTGCCTGACGGCCTTCGCCTACTCTCCAGAAGGGGCTTTGGAGCAACGTATCATCACCTGCGGGTTGAGACCCCAGGTTGAGCACGAGATCGCTCACTACAAAGAATTCGCACCCAAGGGGGGTATCGGCACTGCATTGGCTGGCTCCGCCGAGACGATGCATTTTGCTGCTGTAGCCTATGCCTTGCCCGAGGCTGACCTGGAACAGGCGCAGACGTTTGAGGCTTTCTATTGGACTAACAAGGTAGCACAGATAAGGGAGGTGATACAGCACCTCTTTCAGACCACCTTGGCTGCCTGGCACCAGGAAGGCCGCATCCTGGAGGAGACCAGGGGGCTGAGGCAGTTGTACCGTGAGCGACTGGACCTCACCCGGGATAAGATCGCGCCAGAAGAGCTCCAGCGACGGATGCAGGCCCTGGCCCAGGAGGCCCTCTCCTTAGGCCCAGTGGACATAGAACTCTCACTGGGCGAACTGATCCTGCGATTGCCCAATGGCGATACCGCCTTCTGCCCCAACCCGGTTCTTCACCTCTACGATGAAACAGGGGACGGCCAGTCGGTGATCTGTCGCCTCACTCCTGGCACGCTGAGGGGAGACAATATCCTGGTGGACCAGGAATGGCAGACCTGGCTCACCGATTTCGCCCAGGCCGGCTCAGCGCCGCTATCGTGGGATTTCGTCTCCCTGGAAGCGATCATCCGCTTTGATCTGGTGGATTCCCTGAACCTCCAGGCCCTCTACGAGTTCGAAAGGCGTCTGGTGACTCCGGCTCACCTGAATGAGCGTCTGGATGCTCAGGACATAGAGCCTCCATTTCGAAAGGCCCTGGGAAGCATTCAGGAGATCCGACATCAGGCTTTCTCTGTGGTCGGGCTCGACCTCACCTCGTACTACACAGGGCTGTTCTTCCACGCTGTACGCCGTATGGCTGACTACACTCCTGAGCTTAGACATACCCGGCAAGAGCTGGTCCGCCTGGTTCGTGCCCTCCTCGCCGCGGCCATGCTTTGCAGCAAAATGACGCAGAGAGCAGAGGCTTCTCCCAGAGCCCTTGTCTATACAAAAGGAATTGAGGTGGATGAAGCTGACCGCCAGGTGTGGGTTGAGGGGAGGCGGGTCGCGCTGACTCCTACAGAATTCGACGTGTTGCTCTACCTTTACACCCATTCCGGAAAACTTTGCACACGCCGTTCCATTGTGGAAGAGGCGCTCAAGGGCAAATATCTAGATACTCAGCAAGAGATGAGTCGGATCAACACCATCATGGGCCGCCTGCGGAAGAAGATAGAGTCTGACCCCGATCACCCCAGGTATCTTATTACCGTCCGAGGACAAGGCTACAAGCTCATGCCGGGCTAGTGGCACCGGTTCAGTTCCCCCACTCAATCCCCCGCTTCGCCCCTCCTTTATGTCTCCATGCAAATTCGCCCCTGCTTGTTATGTGATTGTCATATTTCTTCCATAGATGACATATTTCTGTGATGGATTTGCCAGCAAATTGAACGAGCCGCGGGGCGACTCTCTAAGGTATAATAAAAACAGAACGGTCTGCCGGATTGACTGTTCCTGGAAGGGTTGTTCAAGCCAGTATGCCGGGATTGGAGGTCGAAATGTCGCTTCGATTAGCTTTTACCCAGATGGTATCGGCGGATCCGACTCAGGCCTTTTGGGGTGCAGATGGGCGGGTTTCCTTTGATTACAACGGCCTTGCCACCCGGCCCCTTCGTGTGAGTCGAGGACCTGGTGGGTTTCTGGGATGGTTTACCGTCCCGCCCGGATGCTCGGCTGTCGTCACGGGCCCCGCCGGACGTATGAAGGTATTCAGCCCTGGGACCCACCTGCTGCGAGGATTCCCTCCTGGCGCAACGTTTATCCAACTGGTCAAAGCCAGCCCCGCATTGCTCCATGTCAACAACATCAAAGGACACAGCGTCGAAGGTTGGCCCGTCGAACTGGATATGGCGGCCAGGATCGTCGTAGTGGATCCACGGGCCATCGTCAATCAAATCCATCTGCTGGATGACCTGCGTTCTCTCCTGATTTCGTCCGCCATGTCTGTGGTGGAGAAATTGCCGCTGGCCGTCTTCCTGGGCTTGCAGCCAGGTTCCTCCTGCTCCCGCCGCGCTCTCGCTGATGCCATTCTGACGCATGTGCGTTCCCTGCCCCCTGTCCAGGGCCTGACGGTGATTCGCCTTGACATCTCCGATCGCCGCGGCGACGAACGGCTGCTTCAGATTATCCGCCAGGCTCAGGTGAGCCAGACCGAGCTCGAGACCAAACGGCGACTTCAGGAAATGGAGCATCGTTTCCAGCTCGATGACCTGGCCGAGCAGGAACGGCTGGCCCAACGCGAACGAGAAGTGGCGTTGTTTCGGGCCGAGACGGAACGACGGAGAGCAGCTACCCAACAGCAGTCTGAGCTGGATAGGGCCACGGTTGAAGCTCAGGCCCTAAAGGTCCGTTGGGATGCCACAAAGCATGAGCGGGAATGGGACCTCAGACGGGAGGAGATGCTCAAAACATTGGAAGCCGGAGTCCAGGCTTTCCAGGCTCTGGCCAGGGCGTATGCAGAAAGCCTCAAGGTTGAGGCCATACGCTGGCCTCTGTGGGGATCGGCCATGACCATCCGTCCTGATGCCGGTGGAGATGGCAGTGGGGATGGAATGGTGCCCAATGCGGTGGAGAAACCCCTGAGGGAGATGGCCGACCGATTCTCCGCCATCTTATCCCGCCTGGATTCTTTCTCCCAGGACGACACTCCAGACGACGAT
>JBBIJG010000043.1:2698-4973 GCA_037446095.1 Caldilineae bacterium | reverse complement strand
CCCTTTGGGAGTCAGGGCCCCGGGATGGGGCTTATAACGAGAAGGAGGCTCCTATGGCTGACCTGCCTTTTATCTACACCATAATGCCACACGACTCTATGCTCAAGCTACCTGCTCTGCCCATGCGGGGGCTGGTCGCCAGGCAGGCGTCCGGGTGCCACTCGCTGTTTGCCGCCCGTGTGCTGAGGCACTCCTTTGAGGACGTGATAGAAAGCGGCTGGGGCTTCTCGAAGCGGCATCGGCTCGAAGAAGCCCTGGATCGGCAGGTCCGTTTTATCGCCAGCCTGAGCTATGTCAACGCAATGGCGGGGAGCGCCAACCCCCATCGCCTCACCGTCGAGCTGCGCTTCGTCTATCGGCCGGAGGAGGAACTAGTGGATGTGATTCTGGTCGGGAAAGCCTTTGGCCCTGATGAAAACACCGCCCAAGAGTACGCCAGGTCCTTCTGGTTGGAGCTATCGGCCTCGCTGCCTTTTGACTATGTCCTTGAGCCGGCGATAGATGAGCCTGGCTTCATGACTTGCTGCCGGCTTGACTGGATCCGAGCAATCCGAAGGCCAGATCAAGTTGCCGAGATCCGGCGTTTGGAGGAAATAGTCTTCTGGAACCCGATGGCCTACCTCCTGGTGCCTTTTGCCTGGCACTTCAGGACTCTGGACCAGATCGGACGGGCATTGAGGGTGATCGACCAGCCTTGTATGATAGCGATCAGCCTGCGCCCCGTGGTGCTGTCCCTCGCCGAGAAGGTGCTCCTGGGCCAGCTTTGCGAAGCCATGCAGGAGCTATCGGAGAGAGTACCCTACTTGAGCAGGCGGGCCAGGCTTGCCGGTGAGGTTTACGCCTCCTGTCTGGAGAGTTCCGAGCGTCTCTTTCTGATGCGCGTTCAACTGATGAGTCCAGCGGTTCTTCCCCGAGGCTTACCGCTGGCTGTAGCATCAGCCCTCAGCCATTCGGCCATTGATAGTGCGGAGAGGGGCTTGAACCCGGGCTGTGCCATCGTCTACCCTGCGCGTCAGGTGCCCGCTCAGCTTGCTGCGGCAAAAAGTAACTTGCTGCTCCTGGAGCAAACCGACTGGTCGCCCTCCCCAATGCCTCCGCTGTTTCACAGACTGCGGTATCTGGTTGATGCCAGGGGTGCGCATTGCGCCTTTCAGTTGCCCATACCGCCGGCGAAGGGCCTCCCGGATGTACAAATCGGCAGAGAGCTGGAAGAGCGTCTCAGCTTTGCGGCCATCGGTGAGCCGTAACCCCAGAGGGGCCAGGAGTTTAACTCCTGGCCCCTCCGTTGTGCGTTCGGCGGTGGCATTCCAGGTGTGGCTCATCCCCTCACGGGCCTGATCTCCTCACCAACGTACTACCGTCCGCTGTTTCACCAACAGGTCGGTGAACTCATCCCGCAGCCACCGGTAGATGTCCCCCAGCCGACGGAACAGCCACACTCCCGCCGACACCAGCAGGCCACCGCCCGCTGCCACCAGGCCGCCAATGGCCAGCCAATCGCTCACCGAGGGCGTCTTCACCCAGAGGGACACATCCGGCACCTGCGGGAAAAAGGCCCGTACAAAAGGCACCACCACCCAGATCACCAGCTCCACACCTCCGACCACCACGGCAAAAAAGGTGAGCAGGATCAGCGCGAGAATGAGCCCAAAGGTGCTGAGCGAGAGGATACCGATAGCCCGCCAGTCCCACGGGCGCAGGTAGTCCTCTGGCAACCGCTCGCCTTGTAAGATGTCTCCCCAAATGGCTGCCTGCTCTCCCAGAAGGCCACTGGCCTCCCGTGCCTGTTCAAAAGTCACTTCCCCCACTGGCCAGGCTGGTCGGACTTTCTGCCAGGCCTTCAAACTGTGTCGCAGGATGCTGTAAACGTGGGGCGGCAGTGAAGCCTTGATCCTCTCCGCGCCTCTCAATGCTCCCGGTAGCTTATACAGCATCCTGCGCCAGGCTCCGGCCCAATCAGGCAAGTTGTGCCGTTGCGGCACAGGCAGAGCCCAGTAGACATCAGCTAGGTCACCGGCAAAGGAAAAGGCGTCCCGTAAAGCCCGGGAGCGGACCCCTAGCTCCAAACGCGCCAGTTGCGTCCAATCTTCCAAAAGCTGATAAAAAACCTCGGGCTCCAGTGCCCCGGTGGAAGCGGGATTGTCAATGTATTTACGGATCTCGCCAGGCAGAGCGCGCAACCTCCGATCCACACTGCCCTCGACATCCCTGCCTTCCAGGTCGTCCAAGCCCAATTGCTCGGAGAGCACCAGCATCCTCTGGGCCAATAACCAGA
>JBBIJG010000043.1:0-2687 GCA_037446095.1 Caldilineae bacterium | reverse complement strand
TGTTGGAGCGAAGCGCCCGCCTGCTGTAGGACAGGCGAGGGACCTGCCGACCTTCCCAGGCTCTGGCCGTTGCCGGGTTACGCGGGTGAATGCCGTGCCGGTAGCGGCCCACCAGTTCCGCCGCTGCCCAACCCAGGGCCAGAGCCATGGCCAGTTCTCTGGATGAGGGAGCCGCTACCGTTGTGGCTCTGTTCTTCTCCATAAGTGTACTCATTTGACAAAATCAGCCTTGCACATTATAATAGAATCGGAGCGCCCAAGGCAACATCTCATCGAAGGGCGATGGCCTGACGAAGAGATGCCCTTGTTGGCGCTTTCTCTTTGTCATGCCTCCTCCCGCTCCTCAGCGGGCATTTCTTCTGCAGCCGATTAGCGCTTGGCTCGAAACCATCGTTCGCGCTGGCTTCGGTCAGAACGAAACGCCACCGCCAGGCACGGCTTATTGGCCTTCGCTGATGCCGACCGATCTCACCGGGGAGCATGCGCGTGGAGACGCGCCTGTCCTATCTGATCCTATAGAGGGGCAACTGGGCCTGCGGCCAGGGACCCACGTAGAAAAAGGCTGTCCCCACTGGTTCTGAAGCCCCAGCAGGCTGCACCTCGTTGTTGATTTGTCGGAAACAGCGCAGGAGTGCCCCCTGCCAGCGAGGCAGGAGGACCTCGGCGTGGTCTCGTAAGCCCAAATTGTGCCAGACGCCCTGGTTATCCTGGAAGCGGTTCAAGGGGCCTGAGCCTATCTCCAGAGGATACCAGGCATAATAGTCAAAGTAGTAATTGAGGAGGATGGCAGCGTCCCCGTAGCGGTCCTGGCTGCCCAGAACAACGACCAGGACCCGATGTCCCTGGCGGGTGGCCGAGGCAACCAGACACTCCCCTGCCTGGAGTGTCGTGCCCGTCTTGACCCCATCAGCGCCTGGATAGTTCCCCAGCAACTCGTTGCGGTTGTTCAGGCGGCGTCCCCGGAAGGTGTACTCGCGGGTGCTGACGATTTCAGCAAAAGCGGGGTTGGCCAAAGCCTGGCGGGCCATCACCATCAGGTCATAGGCACTGGAGTAATGGTCGGGCGCGTCCAGGCCATGGGGGTTGGCGAAATGGGTGTCGGTGAGCCCCAGGGCTTCTGCCTCCTGGTTCATCATGGCCACAAAGCCGTCCACCGAGCCGCCGATGTGCTGGGCGATGGCCATGGCGGCGTCGTTGCCTGAGGGCAGCAACAGGCCGTAGAGGAGTTCCTCCAGGGTGACGACCTGGCCGGGCGAAAGCCCCATCTGCGCTCCTTCAACCAGAGCAGACTCCTGGACGACCACCTGCTCTTCCAGACGTCCTCGCTGCAAGGCGACCAGGGCCGTGGCGATCTTTGTGGTGCTGGCCGGGGCCAATCGTTGATGAGCGTTCTTCTCGGCCAGCACCTGGCCTGAGGTCACATCACTGACAATAGCTGCCTGGGCGGTGACTTCCGGCATGGCCAGGGCAGCGATGGCCTCGATCTGATGGGGATAGAGACGGATGCTTCCCAGGTCCGAATCGGTCAAGACCGGGGGGCCAAAACCCAGGCTCAGGCAGCTCAGGACGAGGCAGAAATAGGGTCCAATGGCTCTGACGATGCGCTGCACAAAACCTCCAGAATGCCCTCCGGGCAGAGGTTGACCTTATTATAGCAGAAAAAGGTTGGATTGTATAGTTTGTGGAATAGAGGCCATGCCTTGCCTGGCCCGAGGCCTCGGACCGAAGGACCCCTGGCGTCTGCGCACGCCCCAGGAGGTTGGCATGGCCAGGGAGATGGTCGGCCGGTGGGTACGGAGCGTTACTCCACTTGCCAGTTTTCGGCTTATCTAGTACAATACAGGCCGGGATCTCAGGTGACTGTCACCTGACCCGAACTCATGACCCCAAAGGAGACCCCGGTGACCATTCCTCTAGTGGACCTCAAAGCCCAATATCTTTCCATTAAAAATGAGATTGATGCCGCTATCCGGCGGGTCGTGGACAGCACCAGCTTTATCCTGGGGCCTGACGTGCGGGCCTTCGAGGAAGAGTTCGCCCGGTTCTGTGGCGCCCGATACGCCGTGGGCGTAGATTCGGGCACGGCCGCTTTGCACCTGGCCTTTCTGGCTTGCGGCCTCGGGCCGGGCGACGAGGTTATCACCACCCCGCACACTTTCGTTGCCACCATCGGGATGCTGGGCCGCGTGGGAGCCAGACCTGTCTTCGTAGACATTGATCCCCGAACCTACAACCTGGACCCGGCTCGAATCGAAGCAGCCATCACCGAACGAACCAGGGCCATCCTGCCCGTCCACCTCTACGGGCAGCCGGCCGAGATGGATCCCATCCTGGAGATTGCGGACCGGCATGGGTTGAAGGTCATCGAGGACGCGGCTCAGGCCCACGGGGCTGAGTACAAGAGGCGGCGAACAGGCAGCATGGGCCATGTGGCCATCTTCAGCTTCTATCCAGGCAAGAACCTGGGAGCCTACGGCGACGCCGGGGCGTTGGTCACCAACGACGGGGAAATAGCCGAGAAGGTGTGCATGTTGCGCGACCACGGGCGGCGGGATAAATACGAGCACTTGTTGCAGGGTTTCAACTATCGTATGGACACCTTGCAGGCAGCCATCCTGCGGGCCAAGCTGGCTCACCTCGAGGAATGGAACGAGGCCCGCCGCCGCCACGCCGCTACCTACCGTGAG
>JBBIJG010000042.1:0-10335 GCA_037446095.1 Caldilineae bacterium | reverse complement strand
GGATGAGGTCTATGAAAGGATGGTCTCTGGTGGGAGAGGCTAGGGAGACGCTGTTACATTGCCATGGGTGGCTTCGATCTCTGGGGCGCGGATGTGAACGCTTCATCTCGGCAATGGCCCGCCATTCCCGGCTCGCCGTTTTGCTGATTGGGCTTGTTGCTATTATAGTGCGGTTGGCTTACGTGATACTGATCGTCGGCCCCGACAGCCCGCCGACCTATGATGGGATCGGCTATGACATGCTGGGTATCAGTCTGTTGCAGAAGGGGATATACGGCCTCGAGAAACCGACGGCTTTCCGTCCACCTGGCTATCCTCTTTTCCTGGCCAGCGTCTACCTGGTTTTTGGGCACAGTTTCGCGGCAGTCAGGTTGGTCCAGATTGGGGTAGATGCGCTCACCTGCGCTCTGGTGTACGCCGTTGGTGCAAAGCTCTTCAAGCGGAGGGTTGCCTTCCTCGCCGCACTTGGCCTGAGCCTGTATCCCCTGCAGGTCTACATGGTCGGCGAGTTCTACTCCGAGACGTTTTCCTTCCTGTTGCAGATGGTGGCCCTCTGGCTTGCTGTGGGGATGGTGGGACGAAGGCACTGGGCTATTCCCTTGCTTCTGGGGGTGTCGCTGGCCGCCACCACGCTGACTCGGCCGACAGCAACTTTGTGGATCCCGTTCATGCTGTTGGGGATTGGGTTTCTCCCCTTGTCGTGGAAACAGAGAGCACGTGACGCTGCCCTGGTGCTGCTGGGGCTCGCCCTCTTGTTTGGCCCCTGGACTCTGCGCAACTATATCGTTTTTCGAGAGTTCATCCCCATCGCCTCGCTGGGCGGCGTAGGGGTGTGGGCGGGAAACAACCCCTTCTCTGAAGGGGGAGGCATGTTGCCTGACGAGCGGACCTGGGGAGAAGGCGCTCCAGAATGGGGCTGGATGGGCTGGGAAGGGCTTAGCGAGACGGAAAGCAGCAGGCGATTTCTGGAACGAGGGCTCTCCTGGATTAAAGAGAATCCACTGGCTTTTGCTGCTTTGGTGCCTAAGAAGTTGCTCCGCCTCTGGTCGCCTACATCTTTCGGTGTGCAGTTCTCTCGCCACGCCAGCCCTTTGTTGACCGCCATGGTGTTGCCACCTTACCTTGTGTTCCTGGCGCTGGCGGTCGGAGGAATGATCCTGAGCCGAAGAGGATGGAGAGAACAGTTCCCTTTGTATGCGCTGATCCTGGGGGTCAACGCGCTGGTGGCCCTGACCTACGGGGCGACCCGCTATGGAATCGCTATGGCCCCCTGTCTGTGTTTGTATGCCGCCGTGTCGTTAGATGCCCTGGATAGCCGGTTCAGCCACGGCGGGCCGTCGCTCAAGTCACCTGAACTTCAGGATCACCGGCAAATAAACGGTATAGCCGTTGACTATGGTCAATGCAGAGACCATAAGAGGAGCATGGATGCCATCGGTGATCGTCGCCGTGTTCACGATGGCAGACGCCTCTGTAGTGGTGATCCTCGTAGCGAAGGTAATGGTGCTGACCTGGGCAGTCGTCAGCGTCCCGCTCCATACGATGCGCCCGGTTGTCGGTTCAAAACTGGCACCGCCCGTCACACTACCGTCCATGTAGGCCATACCGACAGGGATTGAGTCATCCACATGGAGGGTCGTGTCTGCTCCCAGTAAGCGGATGGTGTACGTGATCACTTCGTCAGTGCGGGCGCTGGAGCGGCTGGCCCTTTTCTCCGCTCCGGGAACAGCCTCGCCCCAGACCACTGTCAGTGTCGGCCTTCCTTCCTCAACCCAATCCCCAGCCTCGGAAGATAAGAAATATTTGCTGCTATCAAAATTGGTGTCGGCAGTGTAGAGGACGACGTTCAGTGGCTGGCCGGCCACATAGGCTTCAGCTACAGCCTGGGTCGCATCCCACTCGTAAGGTACACCGGGAAAATCCGGGCCGCTGTCTGTGCGTGGGTAAACCCAGGTCGCCGAAAGGTTCTGGGCGGCCAGGGGAGCGTTATTCCAGGTGATGCCACCGGGGTCCAGTTCGTTCCAGTCTTCCATGACAGTGGAGAGTTGAATCAGCGACGGCTGGGACTGAGAAGGGACAGGGCCGGCGTTGCCCCATAGATGTAGTGTGAGGGTGGCCGAGATGATGACCTTGCCGGGTGGGATGGCGTTCAGCCCAAAACGAAGGTAGGACTTGCTCCAGCAAGGAAAGTCGGCGATGAGGGACTGGCTGGCGACGAAAAGGCCCTCGCTGCCGTAATTGCGGTCGCTGCCCCCAAAGATACCGCCTTCGCAGTTGCCACCGCCACCCACATAGGCATCGGCCACGCTGCTGTCCCCCAGCCCCCGACGGACGACCGTTGTGCCCTGTGGCGCGGCTGGGTGCGGCTGGTAGGGAGGGGGAGCAAAGGCGAGTTGGCCCCAACTGCTGGGAGCCGTCGCCACAAAGGTTTCCGGCCAAAAAGCCGGGGGGACCAGCGTCGCCGGTTTCGGTTCGTCACGGTCGTACAAATACAGCCCCACCCCCCATACTGTGCCAGGAGCGGGGGGGCCGATGAGTCCCAAGGAAGCAAAGGGGATCTCTATGACAGTCGCCCAACCCGCGTCACGATCAGAGTTGTTGTTGGGACCAGAGTTGTACCAGTTGGCAGCCACCCGCTCAGTCCAAGGGGCAGACCAACTCTGGTCCCATCCACTTCCTGTCCCTCGTCCCTGGCGGTGCCAGCGAGGGTCGTTGCTATTGGGCCAGTTGCGCCACCCATTGGCAAAAAAGTAATCGTCGGGCTGAGGTGTCGAGGCGCGGTCTCCGGCCGTATCCAGGTACAGGCCGACGGCATCGTAGTGGCGGGGGTCTTCTTGCCCCCATAGGTAGTCGGGCACTTCCCACAAATAGTAATCCACCACGGTGATGAAGACGTATAGAACCTCCTCGGTATAGCCCAGGCGTACATCTACGTAATTATCGTGTTCGGTAGCCCGCCCAAACCAGAAAATGGGCGCTGTGTTGTCGTCAATCTCATCGCCCGCTGTGGGCCATACATTGACGCGGCGGACCCCATTGGCTGCGGCGCCGCCAACTGCGGCGGGCCTGCCCTGGGAAATCAAGGGGGAGAGATTCAACAGCGCGGCCAGCCCCAAAAGCACACCCCCTCTGAGAAGCCTCTCTGTCTGCTTGCTCCTGATGCGCATGGTCCCCTCTCCGTGTTAGCATGTCGTGCTAGGGAAAGTTTTGTCTGAGAAGGATAGGGAGAAAGACTGCAAAGCCCTCGGCTGTGGTAAAGGTATAGTCTGTCGAACAACTCCGGCCACCAGGGCTGGTGGAACAGACGCGAAAGTGGTACAGCGTGGATGGCCGCAACCCCAGCACTGTGACATAGTGGTCGGTGACTGCCCCCACCTGCACCGGATTCCGAGATGAATAATCTGTAGTGAGGCCGTACTCCACCTGGCTGGAGGCTGGTTCATCGGTCTGCCAGCGGATCGTGGCACCGTGGAAGGTAACTGTTACGACCGTCACACTGCTGATCTCTGGCGGGGTTGGATCAGAGGGGCCGGAGGTTTCGATGGTCGCCACGAGCTTTTGGATATGGTAGAGGTCGCCCAGCCCCCATGGCCGATCCAGATAGCCCCGCAAGGTGGGCCTTCCCACACCCTCGATGTATGCCTTGGCCAGAAAGATAGACCAGGCCACGTCAGGCCCGTGAAAGCTGGATTCTCCCACTTCTGCCTGTAGGCCCAGGCGGGTCAGAGGCCACAGGAAAATGCCATCGTCGTCGGTGAGGTCATTCAGGTATACCATCGCCGGTAGCCGGTTGGTGTCCGAGATGTACCGCCCCACCTCTGGGGTCAGGTCAAAGAAGACAGGGGCCCGCAGGCCGGTGTAGCGGTTGCGTGGATCTGGATAGCGGGCGTTGGCTGTGCTCAGAAAGCGGTCAAAGTCCAGGCCGTTGGTCATTCCTTGTACCGCTGCTGCTTCTCCTTCAGCGGCGGCAGCAGAGTGACCTAAGTGTTGGGCGATCCGGGCGTAACCGATAGCCCCGCTGATGGCGGCGTAACTATCTATGCCGCCCTTCTTCTTATCAAACAGGGCGTCTATCTCGGCCCATCGGTTCTGGACATACGCCCAATCCCCTGTATACCGCGCATAGGCCCACAGGGCGTACAGGGTCATGATGGGCGGATCCCAAGGCGGCCAGCAATTGGGCTGGAAGGTGACCGGATAGGACTCCCGCCGCACTCCCTGCGTGACCGAATTGCCCCACAACCATTGCAGGGGAGGGTAGCGGCTCATCTCGGCCGCCAGGTAAGCCCGCACTCTGGCCTGCAATTCGGTCGGCAGGTACGGGTAGGCGATGCTGAGCGTGTAAACCAGTTCGCCGGAGTCGAACCAGTAGGTGTTGCCAGGACTGCAGGACACCATTCCTTGCTCAGGGTAAAGGGAATCGCCAGGGAAAGTCTCATTCGTTGTAAAGCCCCGCTCCAAAAGAAAGGGCAGCAGATGGTCATTGGCGTCTACGATTCGTTGGACCTCATAGGTCAATCGCTCGACGAGGTCGGCTGGAGGATTGGCCACGGGGCGGGTGGGCTCCGTCCAGACATAGGTATTGAAAGATTGAGCGACAGGCAGTTCGAGAGCGGATGGAGATGTTGGAACAACCTGCTGCTCAACCTCTGTAGGTGTCGGGGCGGGAGATTCTGGTGAAGGCCCGATAGGGACAGCGCCTCCGAAGGCGGGACCTATGGACGCCAGTCCGCCGTCCACGACGCGCCAGAAGAGGCGCCCTGCGGCAATGACCAGCGGGCGGTGGATTGCCCCCTCACCGACCTGGGGGCCGGGGAACGGCCAGGGCACTTCAAAGAAAGGCAGGGGACCTTCATGGGTTGGGCACTGGCCACCAGGCTCGGGCGGGGAGGGAGGAGTCGAAGGCGGTGGGCATGCCCGCCAGTCGTTGGCCACATTGGCCACATCAATCAGCGCTCCTGTCTGCAGGTCCAGGGCCCCCAACCGCTCCCAGTTGTCCACATAAAGCAGACTCCCACCAATGGAGAGCATAGTTGGTTCATCGGATGTGGCGCGAAACTGGTAGCGAAAAGGCTCGCTGGCCGTCAGCCCGACGATATCCAGCATGGCGAGATCCATGCGTCCTAGCTCGGCATCATAGAGGGTGGTGACGTGGCTCGATTCGCCATCAGTCTGGATGCCGTGCCGGGCACGGTAACGTAGGAAGAGGGCGCCGTCCTTGACCACGGGAGGGTCAGGAGCGTCCCCATTGCCGTAAGTGTAAAGCACCGGTGCCGGGCCACGGAGGGCACCGCTGGCAGCGTCCAGGGCAAAAAAGGTCTGGCGGTCGGGGTTAGCAGCCAGGAAACTCACGATGCGAGGGCGAACGGCAGCCCAGTCTGCGGCCCAGTTTGGGTTCACCGGGCCGGCGTTCATTACCTCGTCGCCTTCGTGTAGCAGGAAATGAAAGTTGCGCAAAGGCTGCGAGCGATAGATGACTGTGTCTCCCACAACCACCGGCCAACGCTCGGCCAGAGATTGCCCTTGCAGAGGTGTACGCCAGAGCAGGCTCCCATCCCCTGCACGTAAAGCGTAGGCGTAGATGTCCTCAGCGCCAAAATAGACAACCTCTCCATCGGGGCTCAGAGCGGCGGAGGTGAGGATAGGGGCACGGGCGTAGTAGGTCCAGAGCAGCTCCCCACTGGCCGCGTCCAGGGCATAGAAGTTGCCGTCAGAGGAGCCAATGTATATCGTGCCATTACCCGCCACCGGGGCTGTGGCAATCCCTCCGCCTGTAAGGAACGTCCATACCGGGGCGCCGCTGACGGCGTCCAGAGCATAGACGTGGCCATCCTGAACGCCGAAATAGACCCGTCCCTCATAGACGGCGGCGGTATGGCGGATGGGCGCGCCGACGTCATAGGACCACAGGATGGTGGGTGCCCCACCGCCTGCGTCCTGGTCTGCGTCCAGCGCATACATCCGCCCGTTGAGGGAGCCGATGAACAGGCGGTTGTCGGCGACAATGGGTTGAGTACGGCTGGCAAAGGGCGCTTCATTCCAGCGCCAGTAGTAGCGATAGGGTGGCCGAATCTCTTGGGGACTGTAGCCTGTGTGCTGGGGGTCCCGCTGGAGCTGAGGCCAGTCGCCGGGCGCGATGGCCAACTGGGTATCCACGCAGTCCGGAAGCGGGGCCAAAGGCAGATGGCTGCCTGGGACCGGTAGTGGCCCAAAGGCAGGCGGCATGGGAAATGCCGAAGCCAAGAGCGTTGTCAGGGCCAGGAAAAGGATGCAGGGAGCAGGCCAACTGGATGGGAGGGGGCCATGCGCTCTCACGCCCAACCGTCCACAACTTCCTGCAACGTTTGCTGGCCCATTCACTGCGCACAACTCCGTCAGCCTCAGAGTGTGATCTTTGTGTACTGAATCTGATTGTAGCCGCTGCCCCAGGGATCACCCTGCTCGTAGACGCCCAGACCCGCGTCAGCCGCCAGGCGCAGGTAATCAGCGGCTTCGTCGGGGTTGTGCCAGGGCTCAGCGTTTAGAAAATCGAACATCACACAGTCAATAGCGACCGGATCTGTGGCGAAAAACAGGCTGTTAGGGAACTGGTCGCCAAAGGTCTGCCAGGGAGCAGGCTTGCTGTTTGTGTTATCCTTGCTGGCGAACAACCCATCGCCTAGGATGAGCACCGTCTTGTTGCGGATATGCGGATTAAGGTAGATGTCCACCATCGGGTTGTAGGTGCGGGAGTAGTGAGAACCAGCGTAGACATCAACATAATCGTGTAATGCAGGACAGTTATTGACCGTGCCAAAGTGATTCTTGAACCCCAGTGTGACTCCGGTCATAGAATGTCTCTTCATGATGGGCATGTTGATCAGATAAGTGGCATCAACGACTGCACTGGCAAGGTACTGCGCCGGAATGCCGGGGCGACTGAAGGAGACGGGAACCGTAAAGCTGGCATCACTATGGCTGTAGAACCTTACACCGGGGAAGGTGCATCCATTCTTAAAGTGAGTGGGAATGGAGCGTACAGCGTCAAAGACCAGGATATTCCCTGTAGCTACGCCAATGTCTACAAGTCCCTGGATCACAGCATTAACCGGGTGAATGAGGGCGTCTATGATGTTGTCGTTACCATTGTTGTTGAAGTTAACCTTGATCGCCACCGTACCGCCGGAGTAGTTGGGGATCAGGGCACGCCAGGCATCGGCGCGGGTGGAGGTGCCGGTGAGGGCCACTACCCCGCGGTCCACCATCTCGTTCACCACGGACTGGTTCACATAGTTGTAGTAATAATTGCTACTGCCGTTCCAGTAAGTGGCGGATGGAGCGTGGACGTGCACCACTTTTGACCCCACCGGCTGCGGGGATTTGAAGATCAGGGGTAAGTAGATTTTGCCCTGAGCCAGGGCATCCAGTTTGGCCAACAGATTGCTGCCCAATACCAGACCGGCACCTGTGAGAACCGCCCCTTTGATGAAGTCCCGTCTACTAAATTCTCTATCACCCATTGGATTCTTCCTCCAATTTTGGTTCCTAGGAGATTCCTGCAAAAAACGCAGCCCAAACTATCGGGAAGCCCGGGCTGCGTTGGAAACGTTGTAGGCTAGTATCTGTCCGGAAACCCCAGCCGAGGCGGCTCCCACACCCACAATGGGCGAAGGTGTCCTCGAGCCCCCTCTCACCTCAGTCAGGAGACCTTTGGCGATCAAGGACACCGAGCGTGGGAGCCTGGCCCGCCAGTTTCCAGAGAAACTGGATTCTAATCAAGTTACCCCTATTATATCTGGGAGAGCCTCCCCGGTCAATAGGATGATGGTCATAGTACTGTGTTCCCAGTCTCATCTCTGGGCTTTGACCACGATGGGCAGGTAAATGTAGAGCTGAGGTGGCTCCATCTCGACGGTACTTTCCACCTCGATTGCTCCTTCTGCCGCACCGACTCGCACCGTGATGACGGCCGTCCCTCCCATCTCTGGGGCTGTCAGCACCGCTGTAGCCACCCCACCCTGAGTGGTGGTGGTGTACACCATCCCCCCATCCAAGGTGCCCAGCGTAGTGCTAAAGACCGTCTGGGTGCCATCGGCCACAGGGTAACCGGAGGAGCTCGTTGCGGTCACAGTGATAGTCGCCGTAGAGACTCCATCGGCCACCAGGGTCGGCGGGTACACAGTCAGCAGCACTGATGCGGGCGGTTCGTTCACAGAGAAACTCCACATCCAGGATGCCCCATTGCCCGCCTGGTCGTGGGCTGCGAGGGCGACGGCGTGGGAGGCGTTGCTCAAGGCTGAGCTGGGTGTGTAGGAGACCACGCCGCTGCCCTGGTCGAAGGTAGGCGTGACGGGGTTGCCATCTATAGTCATGGTGATAGTGGTGCTGTCAATCCCGCTGGTTGCGTCGGTCAGGGTGGCGCTGATGACAGGAGTGCCGGTGGTGACCGTGCTTCCGTTAGCCGGAGTGGTATTGGCTATTGAGGGTGGGGTGCTGTCAATGGCGAAGTTAGTGTCGCTGGCGTCCTGGTCCGAGTTGCCGGCCAGGTCGGTGGCGGTGACCCGCAGGCGGGCGGCATCGGTGTCTGTCAGTGGTACGTTCCAGGCGTACTGACCGTCGTTCGCCGTAGCGGTGACGATGTTGGTGTAATGAGTCCCGCCGTCGGTGGAGTAGGCCAGGGCGATGGGGTTGGAGCCGAAGTGGGTGTCGGTGGCGGACCAGGTGATGGTGAAGGTGCTGCCGCCGCGCAGGACTTCGCCGCCATCCGGCGCATTGAGCTGTACCATGGGAGCAGTGTTATCAATTGTAAACGCCATGTCTGATTGGTCGCTGGCATTGACACTGCCGTCTGAGGCCCGGACACGGATCAGACAGTTGTCGCTGTCGTCGAAAGCAGTGGTGTCAAACCCATCCCATGCATGGGCGGCTGGCGTCTCTGTCTCACTGTAACTGACCTGGTAGAGACCGGTGGTCCAGGTGCTGCCACCGTCGGTGCTCGAGTCCACGTTGTACGTGATAACATCCCGATTGACGTCCAGACCGCTCCAGTGGATGGTTTGGGTGCCGCTCAAGTACTCCCCGCCATTGGGAACGGTCACCGTCACCACAGGGGACCGGTTGTACAGGACTCCACTGATCTCGATAAAATCAATGCCCAAGAGGTCGGGGTAGGAGTTGGTAATTGTGTCTTGGAAGCGCACATTGACCTGGCCATCATTCACCAAGGACAGCGGCACTGAGAAGACCAGATCAGTATCATCCGAGGCTGTGCCCAGCACACGGACGTCGTCTATCCACCAGCCGTCGGGCTGGGTGCTAGGTTGGCCGCCTATGGGGTCACACTCAAAGACCCAGCGCCACTGGATGACCCGGTCGATAGCCGAGACCGGCATCTGGACTCGAATCGTGCCGCTGACGACAGCCCCCTCTCCGCTCCAGCCGTTGTGGGGGCCGGAGACCAGGTGTAGCAACCCTTGGCAGCCAGCCGGGGCTCCTTGGACGCAGTTGTAGTGGCCTGCAATGATGTCGGTCGGATCGATTTCCGACCAGGAAGACCAATCCCCGTTCTCGTCCTGAATTCGGTATTCTAACCAACCACCGTCCCATTCAAATTCCGAGACCATGCGCATCCAGAAACGCAATTCCATATCATGGGCGCTGAAGGGCATGGTGATGGGAGGGGAGGTGAGGATGGCGGTATTGGTATACGGCACGTCGTCGGTCCACCAGGCGTGCGTTGGGCTGCTATAGTGCTCCGCATCGGTGACGATGCGCATGAATCCATCGGCTGTCCATCCGCCGCTCCCGCTTTCCATATCGTCAGAGAAAAAGTCTCGTGCAGTGGGAGTGTAGGAGATTATACCCACCGCTTGACCATCGGCGGTGACACTGAAAGGCTCGCCTGACGTAGCGCCACGGACCGTCAGGGTGTAGACATCCATCGCAGGGGTTACAGGGATAGTGTGGCCCACATCCAGAGCATATTGAGTGGTTGTATAGGCGATTTGGTAATAGGTCCTTTCACTGATAGAGTCCCAGGTTATGCCCGCCAAGGCTGGAAATGGGCCCCAGCTCCAAGTACGGAAACGATACCCATCTGGGTTGGGGTAAGGGGGAGGCAATTCCCTCCAACCCAGCTTGGCTGCGTCATTGTTGGCCTGGTATGCCAGCCAATACCGGGTGCCACCTGGGATCAATGTGGGCTCGATATCAAACCATAGCCAGCCCGGTTGAGTCAAGGCCTCGGTGACGCTCAAAGGCTCGCTTTTGGCCAGGAGGAGGCGAGGAACGCCATCCGTCTCAGCGTAAAGGGCGACGCGCAATTGCGTCGTGCCGGTCTGGAAGATGTAAGGGGCG